>JBCCHR010000046.1:0-12540 GCA_039028655.1 Bacteroidota bacterium | reverse complement strand
GATTTCATAATTACAAGGAATTAATGAACTCAATTTTTGAATACAAACTATGGATACTTACAGTATCACTTTTGGTAATCACCTTGGGATGCAATAATTCTGACGACAATGAGGGAGAGGCCAACCTTTCGATTGAAGAAGGCAGGAGAATGCAACTTGAAAGTTCGTTCGACCAAAATATCATTCCCTTCCAGAACAACCATATTCAAAGTACTACGTCGCTACGAACGGTTGGAGGGGCATTTGTTGCGGATCCAACGGTGGCCACACTGGAAAACCTGAAAAATGAATGGAAGACCAGTTTCCTGGTGTTCAAATCTGTGGAGTTATACAAAATAGGAACGGTACAAATTACCTTTGCCCAAGGAGCGATTCACCGTTGGCCGGCCGAGATCAGTTTTATAGAAGATAATATACAAGGTACGGCGACCATCGATAACGCATACATCAACACATTGGGAGCGACCTCTAAAGGATATTCCGCCATCGAGTACCTTCTTTTTCAAAATGATTCCGAAGAAACCATAACCGCATTTACAGAGGGAGAATTTGCCGAACGCAGGATGCAATACCTGGCAGCGCTTCTTGAAAACCTCGAAGAGAGTGCCGTGAACCTCCGTGATATTTGGCAAGGTCGTGAAACAGCATTCAAAGAAAATCTTGGTTCTGGTGTTGCCGGAAGCCATAATCAATTGGTAAACGGATATATTGCACTGCTGGAAACCATGAAGATCAGAAAGCTGGATAAGGCTTTGAATTCTAACCCGTACCGCAAAGAACTGCTTGAAGCCTTTTTTAGTGAAGCTTCGTTATCGGCTCTGTCCGAAAATCTGGATATACTTTGGAAAGAATATGCAGGCGCTTCCGGTTCTTCAAATGAATTTACCATGAGCGATTATTTGATCGAGGTGCTTGGACAAAATGAACTGGACACCGAAGTACGAAACGCATATCAGGCTGCCAGAACTGCACTCAATGCAATTCAGGATCCTCTGGAAGATGCTGTACCAAATCAGAGGAATGCGGTTGAGGCACTGCGCGATCGCCTTGCTGACCTGATTGCACTTTACAAGGTAGATATTTCGAGTGCCGCTAACATAGTGGTAACCTTCAACGACAACGACGGAGATTCTTAATGTGCTACAGCTTGAATTGTAGTGATGAATAAACAGAAATTGGTTCGGCAGGAATAATGCCCGGACCAGGGTAGCCGGTAGCACGACGCGTAAAATAGGATTCATCCAAGAGGTTGGTCACCCCTACCTCCAATCGCCACATCTTATAGCTATAAGAGGCGGAAAGGTCAAGTACTCCATACGACGGTATGGCTCCTTCGATCCCTCTTTGGTTGTCGCTCACATCCTGAGGAGCATTGGTCGCATCGGTGAATTGCTCTCCCACATAGGTGTATTGCAGTGCCAAAGAAAGGTCGTCCCAACCAAATCTAAGTCCGGTTTTAAGATTGATCTCGGGAATGAACTCCACCTTGTTGCCTTTTACCCCAACCGATTCGGAACGCAGGTACTCCGATTGTGTAAAGGCCGAATTCAGAAACCACGACAAGCGATAGCGATCGGGATCGAGATCGAGGGTATTTCCCAGGTTCCAGTCGCCAAACAACTCCAGCCCGTAGATAAAAGCATCCCCTATATTACCTCTTCTTCTTTTTACGCTATTGTCGGCATCCACAAACAATACTTCGCCCAAACGATTGTCATAACGTAATCCAAAAACACTGGCATCAATGGACCAAGTATTATCGATACGACCTCGAATCCCAAGATCGGCAGTAAAGCCCTCCTCATCAGTGATGTTCTCATCCACCACAAACGAAGGGTTCACCACGCGAATGTCGCTGAAGGTGACCGAACGGTAATTCTGACTCACATTACCGTACAATTCCAGACCATTATTAAGCGTATAAGCCGTACCTATTCCCAACAACACAAAATTTCGCTCGAAGATGCGGTCATCGCGTACCGTTTCTTCCAGGATAATGTTGCCGGCCAGGTCCAAAACAATGTTCTCAAAACTCCCGGCACTCTCCGTTTTAATATACTCCCAACGAAATCCGGGTGTAACGGAAAATCGCTCGTTCAATTCCCAAATATTCTCCCCGAAGAAGGCCAGGTTCTCATTGGGTAGCTCAAATTTGGATTGGCGCTCAAAGGCGGGAAACTCATCGGACGCGAATCGAAAATCGGGTGTATCACCATTCGAGCCCGGGCCTTGCTGCTGGTCGTTATTGCTTTGATAGTACTTTGCACCTAGTAACAACACCGCATCGTCATTCAACAATTTGTAGTTAGTGAGCACACGAGTCTCAAGACCCCAATTCTGAAAATTGTCAACCAACAACTCCCTGGGTGCCTCCGGGTCGTCGGGTTGTGATACCCTGTTGGTACGAAATCCCAGCGCGCTGCGGGTAGCGTCCAACCCAAAAAACTGCAAGCTTCCTTTGGTGTTCTCAGAAAACTCCTGATCGAGCCGCAGGGAATATACCATCCAGTCCACGTCGAACCAATTGCGATTGCGATTGCTGAATTCCGGATCTTGTAAAAATTGCGCATCAGTAAGTCCACCTGCTTGTTTCGCCAAATAATTAAAGAGAGAGATCTCTCCTGATAGTTTGGTAGTATTCGTTACCTGGTAGCCTATATGTGCATGAAAATTCCTGCCGTTGAATTGCGAATTGGGCCGCCAGCCATCTCCCTGCTTGTAGTTGAAATATGTAAAATAACTGAGTTTGCCTGAGGTGCCGCTCAAACTATTGTAGGAAGTAAGTAATCCATAGGAGCCGGCGGTCTGTCTCGAGATCCATTCAATGGGTTTCGAGGGGTTTGGTTTTTTGAACTTAAAATTAATAAGCCCTCCAAACTGCGTCCCGTATTGAAGCGACGCCGCGCCACGAATGATCTGGATCTCGCCCAACGCCTCAGCAGGTGGCGTATAGTAACTTTCTGGATACCCCAGCACATCGGCGCTGATGTCGTAATTATTTTGTCGAATATTGAAATTGGCCGATCGATTGGGATCCAAACCTCTTCCTCCCACATTTAACTGGATCCCTCCATCGCCATTCTCATAGATATTAAGGCCCACCACCTGACTGTAGATCTGTCGGGGAGCATTGGCTGCCAGGTTCCCGCTAATGCCATCCAATTGTACCACTTCGGTCTTTTTACCCGCATAAATGGCCGTACCTTCCACCTTTCGCAACGATCGCAAGGCGAAAATCCGTTCACGCCGCCTTGTGATAAGCACTTCAGACAATTCCTCTGCCAAGGGCTCTAATCGCACATTGAATGTAGTGTTTCCGGTTATTTCCACCGGAAACTGAACCAATTCGTAGTTAAAACCAAACGCGCTTATTTCATAACTGCCGTCAGGAATGTTTTCAAATCGATAGTTCCCATTATCATCGCTAGTTGTATAGGCGCCCAACTCGTTGATATAGATCTCGACTTCCGGGAGCGGATCATTTTCGTTGTTGCTAACTACTCCACTGAGCGTGTTTTGAGAAAGAACGCCCGAGGCGTACAAGAATAGTAAAATGCTAAAGGCCTTTAATTTCATCGTTAAACGGTGTGATCCAATGTTTAGGTGTAAAAGATTCTTTTTCTGAAGCCAAATCGACCGTTGGGTCTACAAATGTCGTGCTCAGCCTGCCATTTAGGGCGACTTTCACATCGGCATATACTTCCACTTGCTTGTGACCCTGCTTTTCGAAATGATTACGAAGATAGTGCGCATATTCCAAAATAAAGTCGGGTTGGAAGCTCATTTGTTTTTCCTGAAATGGAGTTAGAAAGTCCCGGTTATCCACATAAAACCATTTCCCAGTAGTTCCATCCACGATCTTGAACTGTGCATACCCGGTCTTTTCCATCAGCATCACCCGCCAGGAAAATCGATAACCCTCTTCGGTCCAGAAGAGCTCGCCCGGATAGAGCAAATAACGCCATGGCAACAGTAGCTGGACAGCCAGCAAGAAGGCAACCACCACCAATGACCATTTGAAACCGGATGTTGTTCTTTGTTTTTTTTGCTGAAGTGATGCTTGCAACAACCTTTGAGGATAGCGTACCATCCGACCCAAAACGCGGCACACCTTCTCGTGAAATTCTGGCTCAAAAAAGATGAGCGTGGCCACGATCATGATATAAGGAAACATGCCGATTGGGAAAAGTACTCGTGTGAGCACGTGAAAGACAACCACCAGCCCAAATGCCACCCATCGCGTTCGTTTGAAATAGAGCAGGAATGGAATCATAAGATCATACCCTGCTCCAAAGTAGCTAAACGCATAATGCACCCATCGCTCGCCCATTAGCCCCCCCAACAACGGAATGTCGAATTTGGAAGGTAGCCAAATACTAAGTGGCATGGCATCAACCAACCAGTCGCTGTTCAGTTTGGCGAGGCCCGCGTACAAATAAACGATGGCCAGCAGCAACTTGATACTATCCACGGTCCACCGTGGCACCTGCGATCCGAAGTATACATGGTCTCCTTTTTTTCTTGCCCGAAGGGCATCTACTGAAAAATAGACATTGGCGGGGAGGAATATCAGCAGAAAAGAAAGAACGCTGATAAAGTAGTAGTGATTTAAATAGGTGGTCTTGTCCATCAATTCGATGTAGGTAAAGCTCAAAAAGAATACGACAATCGCCCATCGATACTTATAGCCGATCGCTACCATCAAGGCACTCAGGGCACAGAGCACAAAAAGTAGGTATGTCCAATCGCCTAAGGGTTTTACCCATTCGAATCCGTAGTAAGAAAAATGAAATGCAGGTTCCAGATACAAACTTTCGATCCAGCCATGATACCAAAAACGAGCAATACTCACGAGCATCAGGATTCCGAAGAAAACACGAAAGACTGCCAATGGAGCAGCCTTTACGTTGGATTGTAAATATGTTTGTATCCGGAGATTCATTATGTTTTAATCACCATCGGCGTCCACAAAGTCAATGCTGATACTCATGGCACTCACCATATCAACCTTAAATAAAGGTACTACTTTCTGTACTTCGTCGTAGGCTTGTAGCATGGCAGTAGGAGGATTATTCTCCAGTTCCTGCTGAAAGGATTGTAAGGCTTGCACCCGAGATCGGGCCGTATTGAATTGATCGTTGATCAAGGTCGCCAGGTTGGTTCCGTCCTTTACCGTGTTGAGTGCGTTCAAATACGATTTCAAACTTGCTCCTTCGGTACCGTTCGCATAAGAGCGACCATTAAAAAAGTCCTGTACGGCGTTGAGGCCTTCAATAAATAACTGTTTCGAGATCTCTCCGTTATAAAATGCTTCCAGGTTCTCTGGTAGGATGGTCCCGGAGAATACACCGAGGGGAATTCCCATTTTTCCGGCACGCAGATGCTTTTCGTAGTAGAAAATATAGTCATTCACCAAGCGATCCACCGCGGCAGTCGACGATGATCCGTCGTTGTTCACAAAGGTGTTCCTAAAACCAGATTGCCATTCGTCCCTCACCTGATCGGCCAAGGCTTTCATATCGTCGGTAATGTCCCGCAGATAATTTCGGTAAGCCTCTCCTTCGCTACCCTCATACTTGGCGACAATGTCTTCGTCACTAGCAGCAAGGCCGTATAGCAAATAGTCCAATGCAGGAAATCCCTTGGCCGCACGATTGGAGGAAAGACCAAGGTCGTAGGTCCCATTGGCAATATTCTCTTCAATAAGCGTGGCATTGGTAGGATAGATATTCACATTAAATCTCAACCCAGCCGACTCCGCCGGTCCGTTCTCGAACATCGAAATACGCTGCCAGGTGGTATAGGCCTCCAGCCATTCGCTGCGAAGTCCATTCAGGTTACTAACGCTGGGGGCACCGTTGAAAGCACCCACCGCGTTTTTCAAATCGCTCACTTCACCGGAGAAATCGATATAACCGGGAATAATAGTATTGTCGGCCCAATTGATGAGCAATGGTGCCCGGTCGAAACTTATATCCTGTGGGTCGTTATTTCCGTTATCATCAGAACTACACCCTACGGCTACCAACAAGACTCCCACGAACAAAACAATCAACTTCTTCATAACTCTTCTTTTACTGAATAAGGGGAGTTGCACCCGCAACTCCCCTTAGGCTAATAATTAACTTTAATAATCAAAACAAACTATATGGAAATGGATTAACTCCATAAAACACTTAGTCTTTTGCCTGCTCAACGGTGAACTCGAATCGGTCGGCGATCTCACCGGAAATAGTTTCCAAAGTAGCTGGTGATACATCCCAGAATCCGTTTCCTTCGCTCAACTGGTTGATGTAACCCTGTACTTCGGCACGTGAAAAGTAAGGTGCATTTGTTCCTGGCTTACGTGTGAACTGCAAACTATAGATAAATCCGTACCCCTCAGAAAGGTCGTGGAATGCAGTTCCATACTCAGGATCCGTAAGATCCAAAGAGTTCTTTCCTTGCTGAAGGTAGTAAACGGCTCTTACGGCAATCACTTCCGAGATCAATCCTTTGATGATCTCCGCCTGCTCGTCTCTCAATACGTAGTCCTTGGCCTCAATGGCAGCTCTACCCAATTTGAAAGCATCGAAAATCTCGGCGGCAATACCAGTAAAGTCTTCATCTCCCTCCACACGTCCAATATACTTGTTCAAGAAGCTGTCGTCATCTCCGATGGTTGGATTTGGGTTGGCTGTGTTCGCAGAAGTTCCGTATAGGTATCCGTAGGCCTCGTCCCATTTGTGCTCCATGGTGGTGTAGTTTTTACCTTCGGCAGTTACACCATTGTCGTTTTCCTCTACGTTATTTCCTTCGTCCAAAATTGCCGGGCTCAGGTAGTTGTTCAACGCCTGGTCGGTCATTAACGCACCGATCAAACCTTTGTTGAAAGCCTGGTTGTATTCCAAGCCCTTCCCGCTCACATAGCGTGTGCTACTTCCGTCGGCAATCTGACCAGCCACACCAGGGGCAGCTTCAGTATCCTGCGCAGGGAACACCTCGTTCACCTGAGCCGAAAGCCATGATTCGAACTCTGCTTTGATGGCAGCAGCAACCGTCGCGTTATTGCTGAAATAATCCTTTGAAGCCGCAGTTTTGCTCTTCACACTTTTATCGGATGCATTAAGATCAGGATCGGTGAAGGGATCGTTCTCGTTGGCGAACATATTGAACAATGAGGTCTCGGTAGCGTTATCGAAGTCTTTCATTGCATCGATAATTTCTTCACTCATTAAAATTCGTGTGGTCTGTCCGGAAAAACTCACGGTTGTTTCACCGTTTCTTGAGAATGTGTACGTAGCCGGAGCTGTTACCTCTTGCTGCTCCTCAGGTTGCATTACGTTGTCATCATCGTTGCTACACGCAGCAAGTACAACCAAAGAAAGCGTTAGTAGAAAAAACTTTTTCATTTGTATTTTATTTAGACTGATTTTAAATTGGTTTTAAATTCCGCCGCAAAAATAGTGTCGAAAAGTATTTCTCACAAGCTTATTTAGATTAATTTTAAATAAAGTCGATGTTAAAGTCCGTGAACCCTCGCTATTCCTAATGTGTGGACACTTTCAATTCGTCTGCGTACTTCAATCTCGCTATGGTTGCCCATTGAATGAGCGTTTCTGAATCGGCTTCAGAAAGCTCACCATGTATCCAGGCATAAGAATCCAACGGCATAGTTCCTTTTTCTACCTCTTCGGTAAGCTCTTCGAGTTTGTGGTCTTTCTTCTTTGCTGAAAAATGCTCCCACTTAGAAACATTAAAGCTGCCTTTGCCATGCCGAATGTGGTCGTCCAAATAATAGGACACCGGAGCAATATAGGAGTACCATGGGTATTCCGTATGATTGCTATGACAATCATAGCAATTGGCACGCAGGATCGCCTTTACCTCCTCTGAAGGTGCCGTCTCGGCTTCAAAAGCTGCCACGCTTCCATAGCCATCGGCATTGGCTTCCGGACGAATAAACTGCAGCACCACCAGAACCAGCAAGGCAAGCATCAGGAAATATTTGATGACTCTTTTCATGGCGATTAGTTTGATTTATTCCGAAGGTAACGATTTCAAATACACTATTACCGACTTTCTAATATCAAACGCTACATCGCCAACTTTTGGTGTATGAACTTTTATAACACCTTTATGATCATGAGTTAAAAAAGGAATGTCGAATCCTTTCAACAAAAAATCACTGATGGCTACGGAATACGTCCGCCCCGGATCGATCAAATTGCCGTCTACCAGCCATTTGCCTTCCGCATTTTCTCCCACATCCTTTCGCTGCAAATAGGCACCACTATCCCTGGCCGATTTGCCGTAGTCCAAGACTTTGGTCAACAACTCACCTGTCATATCCACCTTCAACACCTGCCCACCAAAAGGGAGTATCCTGAAAACGTCTATGCTGGTAAGGTCACCGGCGAGCATATCGTCTACCCGAAACGAGCCCCCGTTTACCAGGGTAAGATCGACCTCGTTGTTGTACGAAGCCTTCATTGCTCCGGTGATCACAGCCCCCAGATTGGTTTGAATGCTTCGGTTGGCTCCATCGGTGCCATCGAGCGGGGGTTTTGCATGATAGATTACCTCGTTGGGCCGGTCCACGACTTCCTTTATTTTATCATCCAAAATGGCATTCCATTTCCCAACCAGGGCAGCTACTTCCGGCTTGGAAGCGATCTTGTGATCGATGGGCATGAGATGAGAATCAAACTTCACCTTTCCCGTCTTGGTGTTATAGACGAACGAATGGATGTAAATGGTTTTGGCATTTGCATCGGCCTTTGCAACGATCGCATGATCGGTTGGCACCAACATATTATTGTGTTCGTGCCCGCCCATGATCAACTCCACATCGGGAAGTTGATTGGCCAGTTCAACGTCCTGCTCTATTTCCAGATGTGTTAGTCCAACGATCACATCCACTTGCTGCATTTTTAGGGCCGTGTAGGCACTACGAGCCTCCAGGAATATATCGGCATAGTACACATAATCCTTGGGATTGGAGGGCAAGGTGACACCAAAAAGACCAATATCCACCTGGGAGCCATCGTTGGCTTTCAGCGGAATGGTGTAAGTTTCCGGCACATAAATGGTATCATTATTTCTACGGAAGAAAAATGAACGGGGACCCTCCGGATTGTTCTGAAATACATTGGCAGAGGTCCAGTAAAAGTTCGACTCATCCAGTCGCTGTTGGAGCACCTCCTCGTCCAGATCGAATTCGTGATTACCGAAGGTTGCCAGTTCAAAGTTCATGGCATTCATCACCTCGATCATCTGCTTTCCGGCAATACGCTGGCCATCCACTTTAAGTGTTCCTAACAAGGACGGGTTTAAGAAATCACCGGCCATTACCATGAAGGTATTGGGTTCAACAGCCCGTATCGAATCGAAAACGTGAGCAACTCGCGCCATTCCGCCATACTTTCCTCCACTCAGTGGGGCGATCTCGTAGACATCATTTAATTGAACAAATTTGAAGGTGACGGTATGGTCTTCTTTTGCTTCCGCGACCGGCTGTGGTGTTTTACAACCCAGCGCGATCAGGAACAGTAGAACCATAGAAGGTTTGAGCCATTTCATATTAGTGGTATTTTGAGAATATTTTAGTCGCTTCATTGTGTGCACTTTCGAAGGCCATGGTGTTGATATGGGTCGTCACTTTTTCGGCAGTGAAGTAGCTCAACATTTTTTCGGTGGGCATATTACCCGTGAGCTCATCCTTCGCCATCGGACAGCCTCCAAACCCTTGAATCGCCCCATCAAATCGGCGACACCCGCTGCGAAAGGCGGCATCCACCTTCTCATGCCATTTGGTGGGCGTGGTGTGCAGATGGGCACCAAATTCGATATTGGGATATTGAGGTATTAAATTGGAATACAAGTATTCGATCACCTCGGGTGTAGACGTTCCTACCGTATCACTTAGCGACAGGATCTTCACCCCCATATTGGACAGTTTCTCTGCCCACTCCCCTACGATGTCCACATTCCAGGGGTCGCCATACGGGTTCCCAAATCCCATGGACAAATAGGTAACCACTTCCTTATCATGTGCAGCCGCCAGCGTGAGTATCTCTTTGAGCACCTCCATGGATTGCGCAATGGTGCGGTGGGTGTTCCGCATCTGGAAGTTCTCAGAAATAGAAAAAGGATATCCTAGATAATCAATCTCGGGATGCATGATGGCGTCAACGGCTCCACGTCGGTTCGCGACAATGGCCAATAGTTTACTCGAAGTATCGGAAAGATCAAGCTGAGACAATACGGCCGAAGTGTCCTGCATCTGGGGAATGGCCTTGGGAGAGACAAAACTGCCAAAGTCGATAGTGTCAAACCCGCAACGCAACAAGGACTGGATGTACTGGACCTTTTCGGCGGTGGGTATCCAATCGCGAATTCCCTGCATGGCGTCTCGAGGGCACTCAATTAATTTAACTTCTTGCATTGGATCAAAGATACAATTTTAGCCGTGAGATTGGCGTTTTATTTCAGAGAGGAAAGTGTTCGCACACCGGGTCCTGCAGCGAAAATAACTTCCGAAGAAAAAAAATAAAAAAACGTCGAATAATTTTGTAAGTATCTGGATAAATGACCGACACAACCCAATAAAACCACCGTTATGAAAAAGAAATTACTATTCCTTCTTCTTTCCGTAAGTGTTGCATTCCAGGGGTTTACCCAGTCGGAAGCCACTTATAGCGTTACTTTTAACAGTGTCTGGTCCCAAACCACACACCCCCATCCCAGCGGCTCACTTCCTTCCAATGCGCATTGGTCGAAATTGGTAGGTGCCGTACACAACAGCGATGTCGTGTTTCTTGAAATGGGCGAGCTGGCCACTCCAGGAGTGGAAGATGTTGCCGAACTGGGCAGCAACACGGTTTTCTTTTCTGAAGTAAATGCCGCCATTGGTGCAGGTAATGCCCTTTCCATTATCGATGGAGATGCAATCGCTAATTCGGAAGGAGAAGTGATCGTTAACGAAATAACCGTAAACGAAGATTACCCGTTGATGACCTTGTTGTCTATGATCGCTCCCAGCCCGGACTGGATGATCGCTGTGAACAGTGTATCTCTTCTTGATGGAAATGGCGACTGGCTGAACGAGATCGAGATCGACCTGTACCCCTACGATGCGGGTACCGATAGCGGATTAGACTATACCTCGCCCGACGATGATACTGATCCACAGGAACCTATATCAAGCCTACAGGGCGTGGCTCCATTCTCCAACGATATCATTGGTAGCATTACCATCAATCTGTTGCAGGTATTGGGTACTTCCGATGCCGGAACTACACAAAGTATTCTTTCTCCCAACCCGGCGACCACGCGAGTAACTGCCTCACATTCAGATGGATTATCCAGCGTGTCTGTGTACAACGTTTTGGGGAAAGAGGTTTTGAGAGTGAATCAGGTAAATGACACTTCGGTAGAGATCGACATCAGCAGGTTGCCATCTGGCATCTACCTGGTGAAAACGGAAACTCAAAATAACACAGAATCTGTAAAACGCTTGGTTAAGCTTTAAGCAAGGCCTTATGAATCGCTTTGATGAGCGATGGGCCTTCGTAGATAAAGCCGGTGTAAAGTTGTACCAAACTTGCGCCGGCTTCCAATTTTTCCAGAGCATCCTTGGCAGAGTGGATACCTCCGACGCCAATGATCGGAAAGGCCTTATTACTTTTTTCTGAAAGGAAACGGATCACCTCGGTCGAGCGTTTGGTAAGTGGCTTGCCACTAAGTCCGCCCGCCCCAATAGCCTCAACACGTTGGGACGACGTTTGCAATCCTTCTCTTGAGATGGTGGTATTGGTCGCGATAACGCCATCGATCTTGGTCTCATTCACAATATCAATAATATCCAGCAACTGTTCGTTGGTAAGATCGGGCGCGATCTTTAGAAGGATAGGTTTGCGTTTTACCTGTTCCGAGTTTTTTTGCTGAAGGGTCTCCAGCAGTCGCGTAAGAGGCTCTTTTTCCTGAAGCGCTCTCAAATTTGGCGTATTGGGCGAACTCACGTTCACCACGAAGTAATCGACATGCTCGTACAGTGCATCGAAACACTGAACGTAATCACTCACCGCATCTTCATTGGGCGTTACTTTGTTCTTGCCAATATTTCCCCCTATCAAAACATGTCCTTTCTCACCCATTGCCGGATTATGTTGCAATCTCCCAACGGCGGCGGCGACCCCACCGTTATTGAATCCCATTCTGTTCACGATGGCGCTGTCCGGGCGCAATCGGAATAAACGTTTTTTGGGATTGCCTTCCTGTGCTTTCGGAGTAACGGTTCCAATTTCAATAAACCCAAAACCAAAATTGGAGAGTTCCTTGTAAAGCTTGGCGTCTTTGTCGAAGCCGGCAGCAAGTCCCACAGGACTCGGGAATGTGAGCCCGAACAACGGTCGTTCCAACCGGGTGTCCTTTGTTTTATAAATGCTTCTGAAGACACCACCCAGTCCAACACCATGCAGGAATCGGATCAAAGAGAAGGTAAAGTAATGTACCCGTTCCGGGTCGAATTGAAAAAGTATGGGACGGAGTAAAAATTTG
>JBCCHR010000045.1:0-12587 GCA_039028655.1 Bacteroidota bacterium | reverse complement strand
CCCTTTATTTACAAATAAAAGATTACGTGCAAGAGATTGCACCCAAGAAAGAGAATATTGTTAAGCTTTACGAATCCAAAGTTCCAATTTTCGAGAAATTCGGTATCGAACGACAGATCAAAACCTCGTTTGGTAAAACCGTTTCCGGAGCAAAAGGAGCTTATCTTGTGATCGAACACACCGAAGCCATGCACGTCATCGACGTGAACAGTGGTAACCGGAGCAATCGATCCCGATCCCAGGAAGAAACAGCGCTCGAAGTAAATTTAATAGCGGCTACCGAGGTAGCGCGACAGCTTCGACTTAGAGATATGGGTGGTATCATCGTGGTAGACTTTATCGATATGGGCAAGGCCGATCATCGTAAAAAACTCTACAATCACTTGAGAAACGAGATGAGCGAAGACAAAGCCAAACACAAGATTCTCCCGCCAAGTAAATTTGGCCTTATTCAAATTACCCGCCAGCGAGTACGACCGGAAGTGAACATCAAAACCGCCGAAGAAAACCCTAATATGGGTGAGAACGGCGAGATCGAAGCGCCTATACTTGTTGTGCAAAAGATCACAGAAGACCTGCAAAGGCTCTTCAAGAAAGACTACAAAAAGATTACTTTAAACACACATCCTTTTGTAGCGGCCTTTTTAACCAAAGGCTTCCCATCGGTGCGAACCAAATGGTTCATGGAGCACAAAAAGTGGGTGACTATTCAACCTAGAGACGCTTACACGTATCTTGAATATCACTTTCACGACAAAGATGGTAATAAGATCAAATAGTCCTGCGCCCAGGCGACGGACCTAAGAACAACCCTCCTTCGCGTAAAGCTATGGAGGGTTTTTTTGTGCCTTTTTTTGGGCATTCCGGTGAAGTAAAGCAAAGCTCACTTCACCGTCGGGCTTTCGGCAGTCGCTTCCTCCCGCGCGGACGCTTCGAAGGATAGCTCCCACAGTGCCTCAATCCCTAATGCAACCCCCTTCCGACTTCGGACTTCGGACTCCCGACTCCCGACTTCGCGCTTCGTGCTCTAACACCCCCCTTACTCCCCCCTCCAAGGGGGGAATCGCGCAAAACCAACTCCCAGCTTCCTGCTTCCAACTTTCTACCCACCGTAGCATTTGCGAAGGTGGGCCGACTTCGTGCTTCGAGCTTCGAGCTCCCCGCTCCGCGCTTCCAACCAAATCAATCCGTACATTTACATCGTGAAACCCGTTCAAAAAACCTACTCTGTTACCGAAGCCCGCCAGCGTATGGAACGCTACTGCGCCTACCGGGAACGATGCCACAAGGAAGTCCTGGAAAAGCTCAGGGAAATGCGCATGATCCCGGCAGCTGTCGATCAGATCATGCTGCATCTGCTGCAGGAAAACTACCTCAACGAGACCCGCTTTGCTCAGGCCTTCGCCAGAGGTAAATTCCGAATAAAAAAATGGGGTAAGAACCGGATCGTTCGCGAACTAAAGATGCGGGACATCTCCCAATACAATATCAAAATGGCGATGATGGAAATTCCGGATGATGCCTATTTAGACACCTTTGATGCCCTGGCAACTGCACGATGGGAACAATTGGATTCCGAAGAAAACATACAGCGCAAGAAAAAGAAATTTGCCGATTATCTGCTATATCGCGGATGGGAATCGACTATGATCTGGGAAAGAATAAAAGAGCTTACTAACTAGTCAATTTTCAACTTCCGATGGGTCCTTTCAATGGCCTTCTCATTCTTGGCATCGATCCAGGCTTGTCCCTTCATCCTACGCATAAGGTTGTCGAAATGCCGCATCACAAAAATATTGTAGATCGCCTTCCCAAGGTTTTTCGGATTTCTGGCAATGGCGCGTAAGCTCATAGAGAAACCGGGAGTAAGATAATGCATATGGTGCCAGTAACCCTCCGGCATGTACAATACGTGCCCGTGTTCCAATTCGCCTACAAATCCTTTGGCTTGTTTCAGTGCCGGCCATTTAACATAATCAGGATTCGAGAAATCGATATCCTCCCGCACGATCAACGAATGTGGGATCTTGTACAAATATGGATTTTGCCTCTGATCGAAGAGAATGCAACGCTTTTTTCCGTGGAAATGAAAATGGAAGATATTCGCCAGATCGATATCGTAATGCATAAAGGTATAGCTGTCCTCCCCGCCAAAGAACAACATGGGGAGCCCCTTCATTAATCGAATACCGAAGTCGGGAAAGCTAAAATCCTTTTGTAATTCTGGGACCTCCTTGAGGATGTTCCATAAAAAAATGCGATACCGTGTGGGTTCCTTCTTGAGTAGCTCCACATACTCGCTCATCTTCATTTCGGCATGTGCCTGGTTAAAGCCCTCGTCGTGACGCACCGGGCGATCATCGTACAAGGGAACCGTAATATCTCCAGCCACCTGGGCCATATAATCCAGATCCCATTTTTGATAGGCCGGCCAATCTTCAATGAATTTCTCAATGATCACCGGCTTTTGAGGTTTGAAGTAGTCCCTGAGGAACGCCTCCCTGGTGATCGTGGTTACTCTGTCGATTTGCGTTAATTGCATAGGCTAAGAAAGTCCTGCGAAATTACAAAACTTTACAAAAACGTAATGCTTCTTTAACAAGCACTCAACAAACACAGCAACAACTCCCTATGGATTGGTAGTCGCTACCAGTGGCCCCACATTATTACTCAGGCCCTGAGAACCACCACAATTGGCACGAACATAGAACTCATAGGTAGTTGAAGGCTGCAAGCCATCTACCACCAGATCCTGGTTGGAGGTTGGGATCACCGTACCGGTACCAATGGTAAACCCAATGGGGCCATACTCCACTTCAAAAGCACTTTCATTCGAATCCCAAATGATGTACACGAAATCCGATCCCACATCCAATAATTTGAAGAATTGCGGACTGGGACAAGCCGAGTCGGTCGTGAAGGTCACTGGCCCATTCGGCGCACTTAGCGACGACCCACAAACGGCACTCAAATAGATATCATATGTTGTAGAAGGATCTAAATTTCCAATAGTGGTCGAAGCGCCTTCCACACGTTTGGTCATTCCATTCCCTAACGAGAAGCCCTCGACGCCGTACTCCAATTCAAAAAACCTGGAGTTTTCGATGCTCCAGAAAAACCAAGCCCTGCTGTCCTCTACAAAATCGAGACGGAAACTACCCGGTGTGCGACACTGTTGGGTGGTAAAGTTTCGAGGCCCTACCGGAGCACTAAAGCTGGTCGGGGAACAGATGGATGTGAGATAGTATTCGTAGGTGGTCATGGGCTCCAGGTCGCGTACGATGATGGCGGAATCCGAGATCGTCCTAGACACAACCATCCCAGTTCCACGGGTAAATCCGGGTGCTCCATATTCCAATTCGATTGAAACTGCTCCAACTGTTTCGTAGGCCACTTGCGCTTCAGTGGCAAGAATAAATGTGCGCACGATCGACGGACTCAAACAATTCGCATCAGGTTGCGGATTATCTCCGTCATCATTGGATTTTGAACAGGAAAAACACAGCAGGAAAAGCAGGAAAACTACAAGTAAATTGGACTTTTTCATTCTCAACGTTTGATTTTATTTGATGGGCAAATATAACAAAAAAGGACCCTGAAACCAGCGTCCTTTTGTTAACGTTATAGGCGATCACTATTGTCCGTCGGTGGTCACAACCAACTGGTCGGAGAACTCGCTAAATCCTTCAGCACCACAGTTGGCGCGCACATAGATCTCGTAGGTGGTGGATGCGTCCAGACCGGTGATCTCGTAATTGCTTTGCGTGGCCTGAGCCGTTGTCCCCGTACCCACCGGGAATCCGATGGTTCCATATTCCACCTCCCAGGCGGTTTCGTTATTCTCGTCCCAGGTAAGCTCGATAGTGCTGGAACTTACCGCTACCAACGCCAGATTGGTAGGCGTATTGCAGAGCTCCACATTCTCCAGGGTTTGAAAAAGCGCCGAAATATACCCACTGTAACCATCACGACCACAGTTGGACCGTAGGAACAATTCGTATTGCGTAAGGGGTTCCAGTCCGTCGATGAGCAATTCTTGTTGTGAAGTTTGCACCACCGATCCACTCCCCAACTGGAACCCCCGCACGCCATATTCCACTTCAAAAGCCGATTCGCCCCCCGTGTCCCAGCTAAAGAACACAGAGGTACTGTTTACTTGATCTATGGAGATGTTTTCGGGTTGAGAGCAGTTGCGATTGGTATCGTCATCGTTTTTGGAACAACCAAATAAGACAGCGCAAGCCAGGGCCAACCAAAGCAGTTTTTTCATAATTCAGGTTTTTAGATTAAGTAATGGTTGGCAGAGTCAATAACGGAGATTGGGTACAGGAAATTGTAATATGTCCTTTTTGAAGGCAACCAGTGAGAGAAATTCGGACATTAATAATAGGTAAGAAACCTGTAATTTTTTAACTTAGAACACAGGAACCTCTTGAAATTTAGCATGAAATATATTTTACTCTTTCTAGTTATAATCTTCGTTCCGAAATTGGAGGCACAGGAATATTCGGCCCAAGACATGACCATTCAGTTGGACGAGAATGGAGAAGCCACGATTACTCCTGAAGATGTTCTGGTAAATACAACAGGCGACATGTGGGTACTGGATAGTGCATTCCGACTGAAGGAATATGAGTTCGATCTGGAAGCTGGCAGCCTAACTTTTGTTGAAGAACATGAGTTTCAATGCCTGGGTTCGGCCTTTACCTATTCCTTTGATAGAAATCCTATCAAAGGAAAGATCTATGCCTCGGGATCAGTCCTGGACGTGGGTGAACTCTTTGCGCCTACCAATCCATTGGACACATGTGTAGAGGAAGGGTCCATCAATACTTTAAGTGGCGAATTCACCCCTTGCAGTTTTTATGTGGAACCACCTTTACTCTTTAGTTTCGACCGTGATGGTGTACTTTATGAGACGGGGTTCAACAGTTCCAACGACTTGACAATTTTCGACATCAATTCAAATATCCGATCGTCATTTGTTCAAGGAGTTGCTTTGGACGTTTCTGAATCCGGACTAACCTATGATTTTGATAATCACAGGTTGATCGCAAGCCGCCCCTCAAGTGGCAACATCGAATTTATCGGCATCGATATCGAAACCCAGATGATCGAAACCATACTTAGTATTCCAGAGCAAAACGATTGTAACTCAAATGCCATTGAATATATAGGTGACGATATCCTTTTTGTGGGAAGTAGCAATTCGACATGTTTCGATTTTTATACCCTTAATTTAGTCAACGGTCAAATTACTGTAGTATCAGATCAGGGAAAGTTTGTGGATGAATTGCTTTTTCTTGAAGCCGATATTCCTGATGCCGTTTTAAGCGTTTCTGAATTTAACTGCAATGACGTAGGCGAGAACATCGTAGATATTACCGTCCTCGAGAACGGGAACCCCGTAAATTATCAGGCAACGGTGAACGTGGTGAGTGATTTCTCCATTCGAAACTGTCCAGGTTACCGCAGGATTTCGCAGCCGGATCCTAATGGATCCGATGGAGCAATCGTCAATGATTATACAACTTCCCTTGAAGTAGTGAGCAGTTGTAGTTCCAATTTTACGTTCACGCAGGACCCGGCTCCAGGTACCCTGATCCCTTTTGGAACACTTGTCACCATAACCATCACTGTAACCGACGAATTTAACAATACGGCTTCCTGTAACATTCTGGCATGCTCCGATTCGGTCCTAGGCGTCGACGACCTGGGTACAACCGCTGGCGATCTTGTTTTGTATCCCAACCCGGTAGAAGAAATGGTTGCTTTCGACAACACGAAAAATCTATGGATCCAGGATGTTACGATCAGTGATCTAAACGGTCGTACCATAAAAGTAATCCCGATCGAAGATAACGAAGGTACCGTCACCCTTTCAATGGTAAATTATCAGGAAGGAATTTACTTTTTGAACATTGCAACCGAGCGAGGTAATGCTATCAAAAAAGTAATTAAGAAATAATCTACTTTTTCGCCGCGGCGTGTAATTTGGCCATTTCGTTTCTATCGATCGAATGCCCCGGCCGGGTCCATTTGGGCTTCTCTCCCAGCGACTCATAGGCAGAATCTTTGGCCTCTACAGTTTCGGGCTGGGCCTTTTTCACGAAAGGTTTCATCGGTTTCAACCCCAGCATTTCGAACATTTTCATGTCTTCGTTTACATCCGGGTTGGGAGTGGTCAACAATTTATCCCCCGCAAAGATCGAATTGGCCCCTGCGAAAAAGCACATGGCTTGTCCTTCGCGGCTCATTGCTGTTCTCCCTGCCGAAAGGCGAACCTGAGTTTGGGGCATGACAATTCGCGTAGTGGCGACCATTCGGATCATTTCCCAGATAGGTACCGGTTCAATATCTTCCATCGGGGTACCCTCAACGGCCACCAGTGCGTTGATAGGCACCGATTCCGGCTGCGGACTCAAAGTAGCAAGTGCAACCAGCATTCCGGCGCGATCTTCCACCGATTCTCCCATTCCAATAATACCCCCGCTACAAACCGTGACGTTGGTCTTTCGTACATTGCCAATGGTATCCAGTCGATCCTGATAGGCCCGGGTTGAGATCACATCCTTATAGTAATCCTCACTGGTATCCAGGTTGTGGTTGTAGGCATACAGTCCGGCTTCGGCAAGGCGCTTTGCCTGGTTTTCGGTAAGCATTCCCAAGGTACAGCATACCTCCATATCGAGCTTATTGATGGTACGAACCATTTCCAGCACCTGGTCAAATTCTTTACCATCCTTTACATTTCTCCAGGCCGCCCCCATGCAAACACGGGAACTACCCGACTGCTTGGCCCGCAATGCCTGGGCCTTCACATGCTGTACGCTCATGAGATCATTTCCTTCAATATCGGTGTGATAGCGGGCAGCCTGAGGGCAGTATCCGCAATCTTCCGGGCATCCCCCGGTCTTGATAGAAAGCAAGGTAGAAACCTGGACCGTATTGGGATCGTGAAATTTTCTGTGTAGCGTAGCGGCCTGGTACAAAAGGTCCATGAACGGTTGGTTGTAAATGGCTAAAATCTCTTCTTTGGTCCAGTTGTTTTTGATCTCATTCATAGGTTAAAAATAGATAAATTTTACGGGAAGATCAGGGTTTCGATATAATAATACTCACAGCGTTTCCACCAAAGCCAACGGCATTCACCATCACATGTTGCAACGGTTTGTGCTCAGGGGAATTATACGGAAAAAACGGGTTGATGAGCAAGGTATTATGACGTAGCATGAGCAGCGCCAATTCTACGCTCAACATCCCGGAAGCGGCAAAAGTATGTCCCATCATCCACTTGTTGGAAGTGAGCAAAGGCAGCTCCTCCCCAAAGACTGCTTCGATGGCATTCTTTTCGGCCAGGTCTCCTTTGACCGTGCCAGGGGCGTGCATGATCACGGCGTCTACGGTTCGCAAATCGGCCTGCCGCAAGGCCATTCTCATTGAGTCCTGCAAACATTTGGCATTTTGCGTAATGGCGCTGTTGTGCGCGATGATTTCCGAAGAAAAACCAATTCCGGCAACCACCCCAAGTGTATGGGCTCCAATGCCTCGCTCCAAAACGGCCACCGCAGCCCCTTCGCCCAACAACATCGAATTGCGGGATTTGTCGAAGCGCATCGATTCACAAGGAAACTCAACGCCATTTTTTCCCAATAAGGTAAGTGCTTTCATCTGGCCAACAGTGAATGGGGTAAGCGCAGCCTCACTTCCACCTGCAATAAAGGCATCTGCCATCCCGGCCTTCATCCAGGCAATTCCGTTGAGAACAGCGTGCAGCGCCGTCGAACAAGTGATCGAGTGCTCGATACGAACTCCATCGACTCCTAACTCCTGCCCTACCCAGGAGGCAATATTGCCCAAAGTGGTGGTTGGAGAGGCGAAGGCTGAAACATATCCCTGTGTTCGGAACTGATCGTGATACTGTTCGAACAATCCGGTAGCTCCGCGAGAGGACCCTATATTAACTCCGATGTTCTTCTTCGGAAATTGATCGGGATCATAGGCCTTTTTTGCGGCAAGAATCGCCAAAAGCACCGAGCGATCGAGATTCCGATAGGTAGCATTTGAGGCCCGAAGTTGATCGATCTCCGCTTCCGCTTCCGCAGAAACAAAAGCACCAAAAAGTACTTCGCCATTGCTATTTTTTTTACTGAATAAGGGGCGTCCTGCCATATAACGTTCCCAAACTGCTTCCTGAGTATGACCCAGTGCCGAAACGGATGCGATGGCGGAAATGGAAATAGGTGTTTGCAATATTTTTTAGTAATTTGATGCAAAAATAAGGGTTCTCGCCCTTCAACTCCTCGCAAAAAGTCATAAAAAATGGAAGAATACCAACAACGTAAAGGATGGTTTGCCAGAAACTGGAAATGGGTGGTTCCTTCGGGTGGATGCCTGTTGATCATTATATTGTTTATCGCCTTTGCTGGCAGCTTGTTCGTAGGGATCTCATCCATGATGACCGACTCCCAGGCATACAAGGATTCTATGGAAGTAGTTGCAGCGAATCCACAAGTGATCGACGCGCTTGGCGAACCTATCGAAACCAATGGGATGCAAGGCGGAAATCTAAGTTACAAGAATGGGTTGAACAGCGCCGAACTCACCATCCCCATTAAAGGGCCCAACGGCGAGGCTACCATCTATGTCGCGGGATCCGGAACGGATGACAATTGGAGCTATACGCTCATGGAAGTGCATATAGACGGCACCAATGAAGTGATCAATTTACTGGAAAACACCCTCCCAGAATCCGAATTAAACGACAACGGATCCTTCTAAAAATATAGTTCGATCTCTTCCGGGTCAATCTTTTTTAGATCAATGTTGATCTCCTGATCCACCTGGAGTTCGACCTCTTGCTTAAATACATAGGTGTCGGTTCCGTCGTGCCCAAACACCAGCACGGTAAGCGGAGTGTTCAGTGGAACGCTTTCCGAATACAATTCTAAATTATCGGATTCAGGATAGAGCACCACCAGGGTATTTTGACTGGGATCTAATAAGAACACCTGTTGCGCAATGTCCCGATCTGTTTTGTGAAGTTCCAGCCGGGCTCGCTCGGTGATCTCGGGATAAAAACGGTCGATATTGATCCAACCTAATTTGGATACCGAGATCTCAGCATAGAAGCGGTCAAACGCTACGTCAATTTCTGTTAGCACAACGCCATCCGTTGCTTCTCCGTTCAATTCCCGGTATCTGGATTCATCAACAATATTAATGGCATAAAGGGTATCCTGTATCTGGTATACTGAATCTGCACGGCGCTCTATGGCAACGGTGCGAAACTCATCGATGGTTACCTGGTACAACGTATCTCCTTTGGCAATTTCCTTGTAGTAGCCCGATTGGATACCATATCGTCTGTTCTTCTCGGTATCTACAAGAATATCATAATAGTACACATAGCCGCGGTATCTTTGTTCCTGAAATGAGGTGGTGTCAGGGATCCAATTCATATCTCCCTGCTCGTTCCTTTCACCGATAAACAGATTCATTTGTTCATCACGGATCTTTGGTAATTGCACATCAATGGACCTGTTTGGTTTTAGTTCCAGCATTTCATCTTCGCTGTACAACGTAATCTCAAACGAACCACCCGATACCAGCCATCGCCCGTTCGATACGGTTTGAGCGTTGTTGCGCACCAGGTCGGACAACGAAGTGAGCTCAAGCAATCGCACTTCCACACTGTCGATCTGCTTTCCGGAAGGGGCCATCAGATCGTTGGGATTCACTCGGATTCGGGTTCCTTTTGAGCCCACGAACTCAAAGACCGAATCAGCAGAAAACTGTTGTGTTTCCGGTTTCAGTTCAAATTGTTGAAGTAGTACGGTAAGATCGTCTTTCGAATCGTTCTGGCAACCTAGGAGGCTCAAGGCAATGGCCAAAAGCAGGAGTAATTGTCGTAGCATCGTTTCTCATTTTGCCCAACAGCAACAAATATGATGCCTAAAGCAGATCCAATACTCTTTCGATACTTTCGTAAATAGTGTTGAGCTGCTCGGTCGAAATCACGAAAGGTGGCAGGATGTAGACCACATTCCCCAAGGGTCTCAGGAACACCCCGTCGTTCATGAATGCCTCAAACAACTGGTCTCTCAGGGTACCATAGCGGGCCATGTCCACATCGATCTCAAGGGCAAAGATGACACCCTTTGTGCGGGTTGTAGCCACCTTGGGATGTTTTTTTATTTTTTCTGAAAACAGCTGATGCGACCTCTCTATGCGCGCTATAGCATCTTGTATCTCGGGTGTTTGCAATAACTCGATCCCGGCAAGGGCAGCGGCACATCCCAGCGGATTGGCCGTATAAGTATGGGCATGGAAGAATCCCTTGGCGATCTCTGTATCCAGAAACGCATCGAACACCTCCTGGGTAGTGGTGGTCACGCTCATTGGGAGCATTCCCGCCGTAAGCGACTTACTCAGACAAAAGATATCGGGTTGAGTTTCGAGATGTAGCGAGGCGAAATGTTTTCCCGTCTTGCCAAAACCGGTCATCACCTCATCGGCGATGCTAAGCACGTCATGCTTTCGGCAGCATTGTAAAAGAAGTTCCAAGCCGGCCGCATCGTGAAATTTCATGCCGGCCGCTCCCTGCACCAGGGGTTCGTACACAAAGGCCGCACATTTATGTTCCTCGATCAACGACTCCAATTGGGCCAAGACTGCCTCTTTGGTGTTTTCCTGCGGAACGGGAATGCGAATTACCTTCAGAAAAAAATCTTCGAACGGTCCGTTATACACCGATAAGCCCGAAACACTCATGGCACCAAAAGTATCTCCATGAAACCCATCTTCGAAGGCAATGAGCGTGTCCCTACGCCTGCCTTTGTTCGCATGGTATTGGATAGCCATCTTGATGGCTGCCTCCACCGCAGTGGATCCGTTGTCGTTGAAGAATACCTTCTGCTGGTTATCCGGCAGCAATTCTATGAGCTTCTCGGCCAAACGCACCGCGGGTTCGTGGGTAAAACCGGTAAAAACTACCTGGTCCAATTGCCGCATTTGGTGATTCACCGCATCGGCGATGGCATCGTTACAGTGTCCGTACATGGCCGTGTACCAAGACGCAATACCGTCGATATAGGACCTTCCCTCTTCATCCCACAACAGGGCTCCCCGGGCCTTAACGATGCCTAAGGGCGGTGCCGCGATACCGTGCTGGGTTAATGGATGCCAGATATGACGCTTGTCTCGTTCCTGCAAACTCATGACTTGGAAGATTTAAGCACCTCGCGGAATCGTTCGGCATATTCGCGGATCATACCGGCATCGACGTAGGGTTCGGCGTCGATCCTTCCCAAAATCGGGACTCCGGTCATCTCCCTTATCACGCTTTCGGTGGTGGGATGTTCGTTGCCGTTGAAAATGATTCCGAAGATATTCAAATCACGTGCTTTCAACGCCTCAATGGTAAGTAAGGTATGATTGATACTGCCCAGGTAATGTTGCGATACCACCACCACCTTATCACCTTTATCAATGAGATCGACCAATGTTTGCTTGTTGTTGAACGGAACCAGCAATCCACCACAGCCCTCGATCACCAGGTCGTTTTTAGTTTTGGGTCTTTTGATGTCCTCAACGGCGAGTTGAATGCCGTCAATTTCGGCTGCGGCATGCGGACTCATCGGCGTTACCAGATCGTAGGCGCTTTCGTGGAAATTGGTTTGATCGTTGGTCACCCATCGCTTTAGTTTGTGGGTGTCGGTATTGTCCAGATCCCCGGCCTGGACCGGTTTCCAATAATCTGCCTGTAACGCTTCGGTTAGTATAGCTGATATAACGGTTTTCCCGATATGGGTGGAAATCCCGGTGACAAAGTAGGTATTACTCATCTAAGACAAATTTGGTTTTACATACCTCGCAAGTATAGTCGTATTTGGTATAGAAAGGCAAGGTCGAGAACAAGAAACCGAACAAAAATGCCACCAGCGATTTAATGGAATTCACGTGGCTGAAATAATGTATACGACTGCTGTTGCAATTGGGACAATGGATCTCCTTGCCTTTTTCATCTACGGAAAACGGACGGATCGTATCCAAGATCTCTCGGGCTCGTTCCTCATCTTCGGAGTAAACTCGAAGACGCACGCCTCCCAGGGCATTGCTCACCAGGGGATCGATATCGATGGTAAGATCGTCGGCCATGAAGACAGGAATTCCTTCCGATTCAAGCTTGCCGCGGATGATCTGGGCTTCTGAAGAATAGGTGAATTGTGCAACGGTGACGAAGGTCTCGCTCATGGCGCAAAAATACGAACATCCTATTAATCGTTGTCCAATTGATCGCTATTTATGAAATGCTGAAGTTCGGTTACCAAGCGCTCAATGTCCTCTTCGGAATTAAAGCTATGCAGGCAGATCCGAAGTCGTTCCTTTCCTTGGGGCACGGTAGGCGAAAGGATGGGCCTCACATCAAAGCCTTTTTGCTGCAAGACTTTGGCAACTATCTTTACTTGATCGTTCCCGGATATCACACAACAATGAATAGCCGATTCACTCGGGATGAAGGCAGGAGACAACTTGCTGTTCTCAAGACATGATCGTAATAATTCAATATTACGATGTAACTTGTT
>JBCCHR010000044.1:0-12722 GCA_039028655.1 Bacteroidota bacterium | reverse complement strand
TGAGGCAAATATGAGACGTCTCGCAAAAAATAACGACTTAACCTATTGGTAATCAATAAGTTAAGTCGCAAAGCAGAGAGGAAGGGATTCGAACCCTCGATACGCTTTTGGCGTATACACACTTTCCAGGCGTGCGCCTTCGACCACTCGGCCACCTCTCTAAGTATACCCATTAATGCATCGCACTTTTGGGGCTGCTAAATAACGAAAAAAATAGCTCTCACGCTATAAAAAACGGGGATTTTTACTCCATCTCACCTCGGATCGAGGTTTCGAACAAGGTCTTGAATCCGGGCATGGAAACTTCCTGCCCTAACATATACATCAACTTGGCCAAAGCAGCCTCCGTCGTGATGTCCTTCCCGGAGATAATGCCCATCTTCTTCAGCTCGACACTGGTCTCATACAAGCCCATAGAAACACTTCCCCCGGAGCACTGCGTAACATTGATCACCGGGATCCCCTGCTTCAACAAAGCGCGCAATTTATTCAGAAACCATAATTCGTTCATCACATTGCCACTCCCAAAAGTTTCTAAAATCACGCCCTTGCAATCGGGCACCGAAAACAAATGATCCACCAACGCCTCACTCATCCCGGGAAATACCTTGATGAGCTGGATATGCGGTTCCAACGCTTTGTGCACCCTGAACTTCTTCCGGCGATTGGGCTTGAACAACGCCTCCTCGTTAAACATAAGATGCACCCCGCTCTCGGCCAAAGGCGGATAGTTGGGCGAGGCAAAGGCCTCAAAATGCTCGGCGGTGATCTTGGTGGTGCGATTGGCCCGATATAACTTGTACTCAAAATACAATCCTACCTCCGCCACTTTGGGCCTACCGTTTTCCTGCATGGCCGCGATCTGGATGGAGGTGATCAGGTTTTCCTTGGCATCAGTACGCAAATCGCCAATGGGCAATTGCGAGCCCGTGAAGATCACCGGCTTGTTCAAATGCTCCAGCATAAAGCTAATAGCCGAAGCCGTATACGACATGGTATCGCTGCCATGAAGTACCACAAAACCGTCAAACCTCTCGTACCCATCTTCGATAATTGTGGCCAGGTCCACCCAGTATGACGGACTCATATTCGAGCTATCGATGGGATCCTCAAAACTGGTGGTTTCGATGCTGCAGCTCAGCAAATTGAGCTCGGGAATGTGCTTCAGCAAGTCGTCGAAGTTGAAATTCTTCAAGGCCCCGGTCCGGAAATCTTTGATCATCCCAATCGTCCCTCCGGTGTAGATCAGTAGTATGTTTGGTTTGTCTTTCATTTTTTTTGCTGAATACATTGGTCCTATATCCCAAAAACCTGCTTCGAATTCTCCGTGGTCACCCGCGCGACCTCCTCCTCCGAAATCCCGTACACTTCGGCCACCTTTTGGCATACCAAGGCCAGGTAACTGCTCTCATTTCGCTTCCCGCGATAGGGCACAGGCGAAAGGTAGGGCGAATCGGTTTCCAAAACAATATGTTCCAACGGAATCTGATCCAGGAATTGGTCAATTTTTCCGTTTTTGAAAGTCACCACCCCGCCAATACCCAGCTTCATACCAAAGCCAATGGCTCTTTTGGCTTGTTCCAAATCGCCGGTGAAGCAATGAAAAATTCCGAAGAGATCATCATCGCGCTCCGTTTCTAATACCTCGAAGATCTCATCGAACGACTCCCTGCAGTGGATCACGATAGGCAACCCATGCCGCTTGGCCAACTGAATTTGATGCTTGAATGCTTTTTTCTGAATCTCCAACGTGCTTTTATCCCAATACAGGTCGATCCCGATCTCCCCAACGGCGCAGAATTTCCGCACTTCGAACTGAGCTTCCACATGGGCGAGCTCGGCTTCATAACCTTCTTTGACCGAAGTGGGATGCAGCCCCATCATTAAATGGACCCGATCCGGATAATCAGCCTCCAATTGATACATGGACAACGTATAACTCGAATCGATGGCCGGAATAAAGAAACGCTCCACGCCAGCATCGAGTGCACGTTGCATCATCTCGTTTCGATCCTCGTCGAAGGCTTCACTGTAAAGATGGGTGTGGGTATCGGTCAACATGGAGACAAAGCTACCAATTTGTTGTCTATCTTTACAAAAAAACGTGACGTCACTTCGCCATCTCATGGAAGCCCAAGGTTTCCAACGAATCGCCCTCAAGAAATTACAAACAGGACACTATCGCCTCAGTATGAAAGTTAATAACAAGCGAGGCGATTTCATTCTGGATACCGGCGCTTCCACCAGTTGCATCGGATTTGAAAGCGTGGGTCATTTTTCACTCGAAGCCGAGGAAAGTGAAGTGAAAGCAGCCGGTGCAGGGGCCATTAATATGGAAACACGGATCGCAAAAGGAAACCTTTTGGAGATCGGTGGTTTGCCCTACTCCAACATCGACCTTATTCTGTTCGACCTTACTCATGTGAACCAGGCGCTTGAACAAGTGGATGAAAAGAGTGTCCACGGCATCTTGGGAGCCGATCTGCTTAAGCGAATGCGAGCCGTGATCGACTACGGCCGAAATTGCGTCTACATTAAGTAATACTTGGCATTGCACCTATTTTTGTTATATTTATAGCGCACCCAACGAATTGCTATGCGGAAGGCAAACCTTACAACCACACTCTTTTTCCTTTGGAGCATTTTAGGGGTCACTTCCTTTGCACAGGATGTGGAACGATACAAGACGATCCTGGCCAACTCCCAGGACCCGTTGGAACAACTCAGTACGCTCGATTCGCTTTGCTCATGGACCCGACGAACCAACGTTGACGATTTCATCAAATACAGCTTACAATATATTGAGATCGCAAAATCGGTGGACAGCGTGGAAGCGGCCGCCAAAAAGCTTATTTCTGTAAGTTATAGCCTGACCACCGTAAAGAACCAACCCCGAAAGGCACTTACCTTACTCGATGGTTTGCTGGCCCGAAAGTATGCCATCCAAGACAGTGCGATCATTGGTTCGCTCTACCTAAAACGCGGTGGGGCCAATGTGCGACTGGACTTACCCCAGGCCATTCTCGATTATCAAAAAGCCATTGAAAACTACGGGCAGAACGATTCCATCTACGTTGCAGACGCATACCTCTTTAGCGGGCAGGCCTATTCCAATCTGGGAAAATTCGTGCCGGCCGGAGAAAGCTATAAAAAGGCCTACGAATACTTCGAGGCACTCAAAGACTACGAATACATGTATTATGCCCGCCAGGGAGTTACCACCATGTTCAGCATGAATGGTTTTTACGAAAAGGCACGCACCGAGCGGGAAGAGAATATCGAAAAGATCAAAGAGCTTGGATTGGACCATCATCTTGTGACGGTGTATTTCAATCAGGCGCTGGACTACGACAAGCAGGGGGAGCGAGACCTCTATCTGGAATACCTGCTCAAGGCCGAAGAGGCCATGGAGGTTGAATCGAAGGTGGAAGTAAACGTGGGTAACAAGATCTACGTATACGCCAACCTGGTGGAGTATTATGCCGATGCCAACCAAACGGAAAAGGCCGAAGCCTACCTGGCTTTATTGAAATACAACTTCGATCAGGCACAGGAAGATCTGCTCAATCAGGTTTTCTACCACGGGGCCCTTGCCCAGTATCACTTTGCCATGGGCGACTATCGCAATGCGTTGGAAGCCGCCAATAAAAAGTACGAAACCGCCAAAACGCTGGGATACGGCGAACTGGTTCTGGAGTCGCACGATATCCTCTCCAGGATCCATGAGGTGGACGGGAACTACAAACTGGGACTGGAGCACAAGTCCAAATTCGTTGCGCTCAAAGATTCGATCTACAACAAAACCACGGCCAACAAACTGGCCTATTACCAAACGCTGTACGAAACGGAGAAAAAGGAGAATGAGCTCATCGAAAAGAACACGAGCATCCAGCTGTTGGAAAAGGACAACGAATCGGCCAAGAAGCGATTGGCTTATATCAGCCTGGTATTGATCACGCTCTTTGCGTTGATACTCTTGTATCGCAATCGCATGCGTATTAAGAGTAAGAAGATCCTCCAGGAACAGTACAGCCAGGAACTGTTGGTTTCTCAAGAAGAGGAACGCAAGCGCATCTCCAAGGACCTGCATGATGGTTTGGGACAACGGTTATTGCTCATCAAGAATAATGTGGTGAACACCAAAGACGAAGACACCAAGAAACTGGTCGAGACCGCCATCGATGAGGTGCGTTCTATTTCCAGAAACCTGCACCCCTTTCAACTACAGGAATTGGGCATTACCAAAGCCATCGAGTATACGGTGAACCAGATCGACGAGAATACGTCTTTGTTTATTTCTTCTGAAATCGATAACATAGACAATATCTTTACCAAAAAACAGGAGGTCAACCTATTCCGAATCATTCAGGAAGCGCTCAGCAATGTGATCAAACATGCTGGTGCCGAAGCAGGTAAGGTGGTGGTGAAACGTCACCCATTTATGATCAATGTGAGTATCAGGGACAATGGCGTGGGATTTGATTTCACTGAAAAATATCAAAACGTGAAATCTCTGGGATTGAAAACGCTCTTGGAACGCACCAAATTCCTGAATGGCCAGATGAAAGTTCAATCCAAAAAAAATAGTGGCACACTACTTGAGTTTCAATTTCCAACAGGATGAAAAGTAAGTCCATCATAATAGCCGATGATCACCCCCTCCTTTTGAAGGGGTTAAGTGACTTTTTGCTTGAAAAGGGCTATAATTTTGTGGGCAGTAGCGAAAACGGCCGGGATGCCTTTAATCTCATCAACAAATTGCGTCCGGACATCGCTATACTCGACATTCAGATGCCTTATATGTCGGGGATCGAGATCGCCAAGAAATGTAACACCATAGGCCTGGAAACGAAGATCGTACTCATCACCTTTCACAAAGAAAAGGAACTCTACCAGCAAGCCAAGGACTTGAATATATTTGGGTACATCCTCAAAGAATTCGCCCTCGAAGAGATCGAAAATTGCATCCAGACCGTTTCAACTGGCGAGCCATACTTCAGCCCAAAAATAAAGGAACTACTTGCCGAAAACTCTCCTGAAGACAGTGCGTTGAGTGTCTTGACCCCTTCAGAAAAGAAAATATTAAAACTTATTGCCAAGGACAAGACCAACAAAGAGATCGCCTCGTTACTTTTTATCTCCTATCGAACCGTCGAAAAACATCGTAGTAATATTATCACCAAATTGAAGTTGGAGCACAAAACCAACAGCCTTCTCATCTGGGCAAAAGAGCACCAAGACAAATTGCAATAAGGGTTAACCTCCAAAAAATTACGTGTTAGTACGTATTTACTAGCGCCCATAAATTTGTCATCTTTACCAAGTGAAAAAAGAACAGTTGTTTAATGAGGCGGGCTTTAGGAAAGAACGAAACGGAAGAGTTTTCTTTTACCTCATCATCCTAGTCACAGTTGGGGTCGTCTTGTTAAACATTGCAACTTATATTGTTTCCTATACTTAAGTTTAATTTTTGCAACAACTAACCAATTTAAATGAAAAACCCGGGTTCAACGCCGGGTTTTTTTCTGTCTAATATGTTGCTATTTTCACTTACAACTCCAGGGCTCCTTTGATGTCATTGTTCATCAAAAGTTCCACGGGATTCTCAAGAGCTTCTTTCACAGCTACCAAAAATCCTACCGATTCGCGACCGTCGATAATGCGATGGTCGTAGCTCAAGGCAACAAACATCACCGGCGCGATCTCTATGGCTCCGTTCTTCACGACCGGACGCTCAACGATATTGTGCATCCCAAGGATTCCGGACTGCGGTGGGTTGATGATCGGGGTCGAAAGCATACTTCCAAACACCCCTCCATTGGAAATAGTAAAGGTTCCTCCGGTCATTTCGTCTACGGTAATCTCTCCATCCCTGGCGCGGATAGCCAATCGCTTTACTTCGGCTTCCACTCCTCTGAAAGAAAGGTTTTCGGCATTTCGGATCACGGGAACCATAAGTCCTTTTGGTCCGGAAACCGCAATGGAAATGTCCTTGAACTCATACGTGATCTTGTAGTCTCCGTCGATCATCGAATTTACATCCGGATAAAGCTCCAACGCCCGCACTACCGCCAAGGTAAAAAAGGACATAAAGCCCAGGCTCACGCCGTGCTTTTCTTTGAACGTCTCCTTGTATTCCTTCCGCAGTGCAAAAATGGGTCCCATGTCTACCTCGTTAAAGGTAGTGAGCATGGCGGTTTGGTTCTTAGCCGATACCAAACGTTCGGCCACTCGTCGTCGTAACATGGATAGTTTCTTGCGTTCTGAACCGCGTTCTCCATCTCCTGCCGATCCCATAGCGGGCACCCCTTTTACGGCATCCTCCTTGGTGATCCGTCCATCCCGTCCGGTGCCTACAATGTCTTTTGCTTCCAATCCTTTCTCGTCCATGATCTTCCTGGCTGCGGGTGATGGTGTTCCGGTGGCATAGGTCGTTTCGGTCTTTGCCGGACTCGCCTCGTTAGACGAAGCAGGAGCCTCCGATTTGGTCTCGGCCTTCGGTGCCGCACTACCTTCCGGTCTGGCTGCATCGGTATCGATGAGACATACCACCGCGCCCACGGCTACCGCATCGCCCTCCTCCGCCTTCAGGGTGATAACACCGCTGGCCTCAGCAGGTAATTCGAGGGTCGCTTTGTCGCTATCCACCTCGGCGATCGCCTGGTCTTTTTCTACATAATCTCCGTTTTCAACCAGCCATTGGGCGATTTCAACTTCGGTAATGGACTCTCCCGGTGAGGGAACTTTCATTTCTAACATAGGATTGCTATTAGCTTTTGTTATTTTTTAGGTGTTTCAAAAACACTGTCAATTACTTCTTTATGGCGCGCCTTAGAACGGGTGCTGCTACCGGCGGCCGGCGAGCTGTATACCCTTCTCGACGCCAGGCGCAATGTAACGGCGTCGAAATTCATCAACATAAAGCCCCATGCCCCCATATTCTTAGGCTCTTCTTGGGCCCAGACATAATCGGTCACATTGGGATAGGAGTTTATGATCTCGTCTAATTTTTTCTTCGGAAGTGGGAAAAGCTGCTCCAATCGAACCAGGGCCACATCCTTTCTTTCGGTTTGCTCACGGCGTTCCAATAGGTCGTAATAAAATTTCCCCGTACAGAATACCAGTGACTTTACCTTCGATTTTTCTACCCCGTTGTCATCGATCACTTCTTCGAACTGCCCATTGGCCAATTCCTCCTTGGTGGAAACCACTAGGGGGTGTCGCAACAAGCTTTTTGGTGTAAATACTACCAACGGCTTGCGGAAGTTCCATTTCATATGTCGACGCAACAAGTGGAAGAAATTGGCGGGTGTGGTTACATCGGCCATGACCATATTGTCTCGCGCACATAATTGCAAGTAGCGCTCCATGCGCGCACTGGAGTGCTCAGACCCCTGCCCCTCGTAGCCATGGGGTAATAACATCACCAGTCCATTCTGCGTTTTCCATTTCGACTCGGCAGCCGAAATGTATTGGTCCAACATGATCTGTGCTCCATTCGAGAAATCACCAAACTGGGCCTCCCAAATGGTGAGCGTTTCCGGAGCGGCCATCGCATATCCGTAATCAAAACCTACCACACCATATTCCGACAACAACGAATTGTAGATCTGCATATTCCCATCCACACCCAGGTTATTGTGCAGGTTGATCTCCTCAACCTCTTCGGTTTTGATAACAGCATGTCGGTGTGAGAACGTTCCGCGTTCCACATCCTGTCCCGAAATGCGAACATTAAAGCCTTCCTCCATCAGGGTGGCATAGGCAAGTAATTCTCCCATGGCCCAATCCAATTCGTTGGATTCGTTGTAACGACGGTGTCGATCCTCGATGATCCTCACGATCTTCCTGATAAATTTCTTATGCTCCGGTAGCCGGGTGATCCCATTGGCTAATTCGTCTAATTTTGCCAGATCGTAACTCGTATCCACAGGTGCCAGGATGTCGTCGATGGTGCCCAATTGGTAATCCTCCCAATCGTCGGCCAGGATCTCGGTGATCACCGTTTTATCCTTTTTACGAGACGCCTCCAGGTCTTCCTCCAGCTCCGCCTTGTAATCCAGCTCGTGACGCTTTTTATAGTTCTCATCGATCACACCTTCCTGCTGGAGTCGCTCGGCATAAATGTCTCTTGGATTTTTATGTTTTGAAATGGCCTTGTACAATCGCGGCTGCGTAAAGCGAGGTTCGTCACCCTCATTGTGTCCATATTTCCTGTAACCCAGCACATCGATAAAGACATCGCGACCAAATTGCATTCGGAACTCGAGGGCGAAGGTAAAGGCATGGCACACGGCCTCCACGTCGTCGGCATTCACGTGAAGTACCGGAGACAAGGTAACTTTACCAACATCGGTGCAATAGGTGGAAGATCGACCATCCAGATAATTGGTCGTAAATCCTACCTGGTTATTGGCCACCACATGAATAGTACCACCTGTTCGGTAGCCATCCAATTGGGCCATCTGTACGACCTCGTACACCACTCCCTGACCCGAAACCGCTGCATCTCCATGAACCAGAATGGGTAATATCGCTTTTTCATTGCCTCCAAGCTGGTTGTCGATCTTGGCACGAGTAATACCTTCCACCACGGCGTTCACCGTTTCCAGGTGAGAGGGGTTGGGCGCCAGATCCATTCTCACTTTCTTTCCACCTTTGGTCTCTTTAAAACTGGTCCATCCCATATGGTATTTCACGTCGCCATCAAACAGCTCGGCCTCGTCGTATTCCTTGCTATCGAACTCGCTGAAGATCGCTTCGGGCGACTTGCCAAAGATATTGGCCAATACGTTCAAACGTCCCCGATGCGCCATACCTACCACAAACTGTTCGATGCCCATCTCGGCTCCTTTTTCGATCAGGCAATCCAATCCTGGGATCAATGCATCGACCCCCTCGATCGAAAATCGTTTCTGCCCAACGTACTTGGAGTGTAAGAATGTCTCAAATGATAGCGCCTCGCTCAGCTTTTCGAGCATGTTCTTTTTTTGTTCGGGAGAATATAGTGGATGATTGTCATTAATATTGAGCCAATTCTGTATCCAATTGATCTCTTCTGGCCGGCGAATGTACATATACTCGATCCCGATCGAATCGCAATAGATGGCCTCCAGGTGTTTAATAATCTCACGTAAATTGGCCTTACCGAGGCCAAGGATGGATCCGGCTTCAAAGGGCAGATCCAGATCGGAAGCCTCTAACCCAAAGTTTTCGATGTCCAGAGTTGGGCTGTACTTTCGGCGTGCTCTAACGGGATTGGTCTTGGTAAACAAGTGACCCCGAGTTCTGTATCCATCTATCAATTTGATCACCCGAAACTCTTTGAGTACGTGTTCGGGAACTTCCTCACCGGATTCGATACCAAGAGCTTCCAACGAGCCATATTCTATGGCGAAGTCAAACCCCTGAAAAAAGGAACGCAAACTGGGCTCTACACTGTCCGGGAACTTTAAATAGGTGTCGTAGCGTTCTGCGATATAAGAAGGGTGAACCGCATTGAGGAATGAAAATCTATCCATAATAGGCCTTGATTGGGCTTCTTTTAAATAAAACGATACAAAAATACAATAATTCCGAACACCAAACTTCGCATATTAGTATATTTATAACAGCAACATTCTAAAGAAGATCAAATGCAAACTATTTTCAAAAAACACCTTCAATTTTTAGTGGTAATTGCCCTTGCCATCACGCTTCCCATCCAATTGCAAGCCCAGGAGGAAGACAAGGCAGAAGAGCGGCAGGAAGAGCGTAGCAGGTTTTGGGATAATGTTCGTTTTGGAGGAGGCCTGGGGCTGAGCTTTGGTAACGGTTTCTTCGGCGCCAGCGTGTCGCCGGCGGCCATTTACGATGTGAATCAATACGTGAGCGTGGGTCCTTCGTTGATCTTCAGCTACCAGGAAGACGACTTTTTTTCAAGCACCTTGTACGGTGCCAGCTTGTTGACCCTAATCAACCCCATCCGGGAAATACAACTATCTGCCGAGGTAGAACAATTACGGGTCAATCAGAATTTTATGGATTTTGGCGTCGATGTCGAAGACAACTTTTGGAATACTGCCCTGTTCCTTGGCGGCGGATACCAAACCGGCGGGGTAACGGTTGGGGTGCGTTATAACGTATTGTTCAACACCAACGACCGCGTGTATGCCGATGCGTGGGCACCATTTGTACGCGTTTTCTTTTAAACGGTGCGGTTCATGAGATAGGCCCCAAAGTCTCGCAGGTGTTGTTTTTTTTCTTCTGAAAGGGCTACGCGATCAAGCACCTCCATAGCGAGATTGGTGTAACTTTCGATCTCCTCCACAGTTGCCTGGGCAGCTCCGGATTGCTGAAAGATCTGCTTCACCGTGGCCACTTTCTCGGAGGCATCCGAAGGATGTACGCTATAGAGATGTTGCAGTGAGGCTGCATCTTTAGGGTCGCTCTTTTCCAGGGCCGTGAGGTATAAAAATGTCTTCTTATTGGCGATGATATCACCTCCCACTTGTTTTCCAAAGGTCTTGGGATCACCAAAGGCATCCAGGTAGTCGTCCTGCAACTGGAAGGCAATTCCCAGGTTCCGACCAAACTGGTAGATCTCTTCCTGACAGCTTTCCGATGCTCCTGCGACAATGGCTCCCATTTTCATAGCTGCCCCTACCAGCACCGCTGTTTTGAAATCGATCATTTGTATGTATTCAGCCAAGGTAACATCGTCTCTCAACTCGAAATCGACATCATATTGCTGTCCTTCGCACACTTCAATGGCAGTTTTACTAAACAGTTTTGCGAGACTCCTGAACATGGGAGGCTCGTAGCCCTCAAACAACTGATAGGCCAGAATGAGCATAGCATCGCCGCTGAGGATGCCTGTGTTCACATCCCACTTTTCGTGTACCGTTTCTTTACCCCGCCGCAATGGCGCGTTGTCCATAATGTCGTCGTGGATGAGTGAGAAGTTATGAAACAATTCCAATGCCAGGGCGGCATCCATGGCTCTGCGAAAATCGGTTCCGAAGAAATCACAAGTGAGTAAGGTAAGCACCGGACGAAGTCGTTTTCCACCCAGACTTAAAATATACTTGACCGGTTCATAAAGCTGTACAGGCTCCTTCAGCGTGACAGCTTCCTGCAAATGCCCGGCCAATGCCTCCTGGTACTTTCGCAATAATTCCATGTAGCGAATTTTGCTGCTAAAATACTACTTACAACTTAAAATAGTCCTATCTCCAATTACGGTTCATCATACCCAAGTGTTAAATAGGTGATAGCGATAGGCTTACCTCTTGAATTTGAGGAATGTGATTATTATGTTAAAAAAATGTAAAACCTAGGAAACTTTTAATGTTTTTAAAGTTTCCTGTTCTATTTTTGTGCCCGTTATGAAAGATAAGATAGTTCATAAAGCGACCGAATTGTTCCTGAATCTGGGATTCAAGAGCGTTACCATGGACGATATTGCAAGTGAAATGGCGATCTCTAAAAAAACGATCTACGCCCACTTCAGTAATAAATCGGCCCTGGTGCAAGAGGTCACTTCAACGATGTTTCAGCATATCACAGAAGGCATCGACTGCATCTGTGCGATGAACAAGAACCCGATCGAAGAACTGTATGAGATCAAGAAGTTCGTAATGATTCAACTAAAAAACGAAAAATCCTCTCCCCAGTTCCAATTGCAAAAATACTATCCCGAAGTACATGAATTTTTCAAGGACAAACATTTCGAAAAGATGTACGACTGCACCACCAACAATCTGAAACGCGGTGTAGAGCAAGGGCTGTATCGAAGCAATATCGATATCGAATTTGTTTCCCGAATTTATTTTATCGGGGTGCAGGGGATCAAAGACGACAATTTGTTCCCGATACAAAAATTTCCCAAGGTCCATTTATTTGGAGAATACCTTGAGTATCACTTGCGTGGTATTGTTACTGCGGAAGGCTTAAAAACGCTAAACCAATTTATTAATTCAACCGAACACAATGCGTAGGATATTCATTCTATTGCCCTTGTTGCTCCTCTCAACGACAATCTGGGCGCAAACAAACAAACAGTATAGCTTTAGTCTGGAAGAAGCCGTGAGCTTCGCCTTGGACAGTAACTATACAGCCATCAACGCACGGAGAGACATTGCCAAGGCGATCAAACAGAAGTGGGAGACCACCGCTACCGGATTACCGCAGATCGATGCAAACGTCTCTTACAACAATAACATCAAGCAGCCGGTAACGCTAATCCCCGGAGAGATTACCGGTGGTGCTCCGGGATCGTTCGTGCCCGTGGTCTTTGGTACCAAGCAAAATGCCAACGCGGTCGCCACGCTCAACCAGTTGATCTTCGACGGGAGTTATCTGGTGGGTCTGCAAGCAGCACGTGCTTTCCTTGATTTTTCAGAAAACGCCAACGAAAAAACCCAATTGGAGGTGCGTAAAGGGGTGATCAACGCCTACGGAAGCGTACTGCTTTCCGAAGAACTCATTGCCATCTTTGAAAAGAACAAGGAAACATTGGATAAAAACCTGTTCGAGACCCGAAAGATCTTCGAAAATGGCTTGGCCGAGGAAGAAAGTGTCGAACAATTGGAGATCACCTTGTTGGATATCGAAACCCAATTGAGCAATGCCAAACGAACGGCAGTGATTGCCCGGCAGATGTTCAATGTAAGTTTGGGTATCCCGACGGAGAGCGATGTTACCTTTACCGATAATCTGGATCGATTGGCCCAGGACAACAT
>JBCCHR010000043.1:0-13021 GCA_039028655.1 Bacteroidota bacterium | reverse complement strand
CCGAAGAAAAAAGAAAGGGCGAAGCACTCTTCGGATCGCGACTGCAAATAAGGCCTTTCGATGGCGGTCACGAGGTGCACCGACCCTATATTGAAGAGGTTGTGCGAAATATCTGATTAAAAAACGTGCATTTCATCGATTATTTTTGGCTTTTAATCTTCATTATTGTTAATTTGAGTAATTATTGTAAGAAATTACGTAACCTCAAATCAAATGAAGAAGTATATTACATTCCTTTTTGCCCTCCTACTTACTACTACTTTATTCGCACAGGTGCCGCAAAGCGAGCAAAATGCGCTACGAGCGTTCTACGATGCCACGGGTGGTGATCAATGGGACCAACAATGGGATCTGGAAGGTAAAGTGGCCGACCTACCCGGAGTTACGGTATTGGACGGACATGTGACCGAAATAAGGATGTTGTTCAACAATCTAACCGGAAACTTACCAGCTTCATTGAGCGACCTTACGCAATTGAAAGTACTGGAGCTGTCGTTCAACCAATTAGATGGAGCAATTCCGGAAAGTATTGGATCGCTTCAGCAACTGGAAGTGCTGGCCTTAAATGGCAACCAACTCACGGGTCCTATCCCGGCCAGTATTGGTGCACTCTACCAATTGAAACAACTGCATTTGAGCAGTAACCAGTTGAGCGGAGACCTTCCGGTGGAGTTAAATGAATTGGTGAGCCTGGAGGTATTCAACGTTTTCGACAACGATCTTTCGTGCAAGCTACCATCGGGACTTGCGAGCAATCGCAATATGCGGGAGTTTATTGTAGCCGAAAACCGCTTTGAGAAATCTGATGAGATCTCGAGCATTCTGCTCATTAATTCTGGGAATTTTATTGACCTGAACGAAGACATGATATTAAATCCTAACGGAAAGACGATAATCGCTATTGAAACCAGCGAGGATGAAAATTAAATTTTCATAAATTAAATTGTTTAGAAAAGCCCTTTCATTGTGAAAGGGCTTTTTTTTGTGTTTCTTTGAACTTCACTTCAACGAATTACCTATGGCACGACGCTTTCTTACCTTTTTTGTTTTATTGCTGAATACTGCGTTGCTGTTATCGCAACAACTCACCGAAGAAGAATTGATGGGCAAATGGTTAGTGCGCGAGGTACAGGTGTTCAACAACAATCCGAATCACAAGGAAGGCGTGGAATTCCTCAAACAGGGATACACCGGTGCGATTTTTCACTTTAAAGGCAATGGAATCTTTCAAATGACCTATTCGGAAAATGCCAATCCCTTGATCGAAGAGTTCAATGCGAGTGGTGAAAATTGGGAGATCAATGGCCCGTTCGTTGATATTGGTATGGAGGAAGAGAAGTTTACTTCCATGCGAATACTGCCCGAAGCCGCAGACGGTAATACCTATTTTACCTTGCCCATGATGCGGCTCGAAGTGATCAAAATCAAAAGTGAGAAAGCAAAAAAGAGGAAAAAAGGCAAGAGCAAATCAAAACGCACCCTGGACGAGCAGTATGCCAATACAAAACCAGTAGAACTGATCACCAGAAACCTTGACGACGAATTAATCGTGCCCTTTCCCGAAACCGACACTCCTCCCCTCCTGTTGGCTTGCTCTTCCATTGTAGACCCGGAGGAAGCGAAAAAATGTGTCTCCAGGACGGTACAAAAACATGTTCAGCGAAAGTTCAACACCGGATTGGCGGTGGAACTGGGGCTCGAAGGAAAGATCAGGATCGACGTCGCCTTTGTTATCGACACTACCGGTCAGGTGATCAATATAACGAGTACGGGAGCGCATGACGCGCTAAATAAAAGTGCTACACAGGCGATTGGCTCACTTCCCGTTTTTATCGCCGGCCTGAAGGATGGTGAGCCTGTGAATGTGAGTTACAAGCTTCCGATCTTGTTTCAAGTCGCCCGATAGCATTCGGTTGGTGGTTTGAAACTTTTTATTCCGTAATTTTAGAAAGAAAAACCAACCGTATATGAAAACACTTTATCTATTTTGTCTTATTCTCTTTCTCCTCCCCATCGACGGGACGAGCCAAAACAATTCCGAAGAAACCCAACCCGATGCCGAATTCAACGGTCTGAAGTGGCGAAATATAGGCCCTTATCGCGGTGGACGAAGTGTTGCGTGTTCCGGAGTGGTCCTGCAACCTATGACCTATTATATGGGTGGTACCGGAGGTGGCGTTTACAAAACCGTAGACGACGGGATTACCTGGAAGAACATCTCGGACGGGTATTTTAAGACCGGAACGGTCGGGGCCATTGCAGTATCGGAGAGCGATCCCAATGTGGTGGTCGTGGGAATGGGAGAGCATGCGGCCAGAGGGGTCATGACCTCTATGGGAGATGGGGTGTACAAATCGACCGATGCCGGAAAGACCTGGACGCATATCGGACTGGATAAGACCCGGCATATTTCGGATGTGATCATACACCCTACCAATCCGGATATTTTGTTTGTAGCTGCTCAGGGAGCCCAATATGGTGCCACCACCGAACGTGGCATCTATCGGTCCACCAACGGTGGTGATTCCTGGGTGCGGGTTTTATATATCGATCAGAACACCGGTGCATCCTCCTTGTCGATGGATGCCAGTAATCCCCGAATCCTATATGCAGCCATGTGGCAACATCGCCGCTATCCATGGACCATGGAAAGTGGAGGCGAACAATCAGGCTTGTATAAATCTACGGATGGAGGAACCACCTGGGAGCAAATGAAAGCTGGTTTGCCCAAAGCATTTGGCAAAGCGGGTATCTCGGTATCGAGGGCCAATCCGGATCGTGTATTTGCCGTGATCGAAGCCGAAGGCGAGAAAGGAGGCGTATATCGCAGCGATAATGCCGGAAAGAAATGGACACAGGTGAATAAAGATCGGGTAAATATTGCCCGTTCCTGGTATTATATGGAGATCAAGGCCGATCCACAAAACGAGAATATCGTTTACGTGATCAATGCTCCTGTCATGAAATCGATCGATGGAGGTAAATCGTTTACCAACCTTCCCACCCCACATGGCGACAATCACGATATGTGGATCCATCCTGATAACAATCAGGTAATGATCAACTCCAATGATGGAGGTGCGAACGTATCAAACAACGGAGGAAAAAGCTGGAGTACCCAGCGTAATCAGGCCACGGCGCAATTTTACAGGGTGATTACCGATAACCAGGTACCCTATTATGTGTACGGCGGACAACAGGATAATTCGGCTATAGCGATTGCCAGTCGTACGACCGATTTTGGCATCGACTGGAAAGACTGGTACAGCGTCGCAGGTTGTGAGAGTGCCTTTCTCGCCTTCGACCCCAACGATCCCAAAGAGGTGTATGGCGGTTGTTACCAGGGAATTATTGATCGATGGAGCAAGGAGACCGGACTTTCACAACCGATCAATCAATACCCGGAATTGGGATTGAGCAAACCCCCCAAGGATGCCAAGTACCGTCATAACTGGAACGCACCTATTATTAGTTCGCCACACGATAGAAATACGATCTATCATGCAGGAAACCATGTTTTCAAAACCGTGGACAAAGGTGCTAATTGGGAAATCGTAAGTCCGGATCTAACCAGAAACGAGGCCGACAAACATGGCCCGGGCGGCGGCCCTTACACCAACGAAGCTGCCGGAGGTGAGAACTACAATACGATCATGGCACTAGTGGAATCGCCCCATGAACAGGGAGTGCTATATGCCGGAACCGACGACGGCCTGATCCATATCACACGCAACGGTGGCGCCAGCTGGGAGAATATCACACCGCGAAATCTGCCGGAGGGTATCATAAATAGTATCGAGATATCGCCGCACGACCCCGCCACTGCCTTTGTTGCTGTGATGCGATATAAATTCATGGACCTCAAACCTTACATCTTTAAGACCAAGGATTATGGGCGTTCCTGGACTTCGATCACCCGAGGTATCGATGGTGAGCATACTTTCGTGAGAGTAATTCGCGAGGACAAACGAAAAAAAGGCCTGTTGTATGCAGGGACCGAAACCGGATTGTTCATCTCTCAGGACGAAGGAACCAATTGGATGCCCTTCCAACTCAATTTACCTGTGGTACCCATTAACGACCTGGTGATCCAGGACAACGACCTCGTGGCAGCCACTGCCGGGCGATCTTTCTGGATCCTGGACGACCTCGCCCCCATTCAGAATATGAACACGTCTAAGCAAGAAGTGACGTTGTTCAAACCAAAGGATACCTACCTCATCTTTGGTGGTAATACCCCTCCCAATATTCCAGGGGTTGGTCAGAATCCAAGAACGGGCGTTACACTGGACTACTATTTGAAGCAAAAACCGGATTCGTTGGAGCTCAAACTCGAGGTGATCAAAAATGGCCAGGTCCTGAGGACCGTAAGCAACAAGCCACCCAAGGGTATGGGATCTTGGCCTGGCGGTCCCCCAAAACCGGCAGTGCTTCCGGCAAAGGAAGGATACAATCGTTTTACCTGGGATTTCAGAAGGAATTCGTTACCTGCCGTAGATAAGGTCTTTGTGTTTGGAAACTTACGGGGTTCCCGCATTGCTCCCGGCATATATACCATGCGACTTTCCCTGGGAGATTCTTTGGTTTCTGAAGTGGATGTTACCGTGCGACCCAGTCCTAAGATAAGAGCCAGGGCAGCCGATTTTGTCGAGCAACAGAACATGCTTGTTTCCCTGGAAGACATGGTTAGGGATATGCACGAATCGGTGAACCAGTTGCGATCAGTTCGTAAGCAGCTCAAGACGTACGAAAAACTGCTGGAAGGAAATGAATCGGCCGAGTCCTTGATCGAAAAGGGAGACGAACTCAAGAAACGCATTACGTCCTGGGAGGAAAACTTGATCCAGGTTAAACAGAAAACCTTTCAGGATGTGATCAATTTCAACAATAAATTAAATTCTGAAGTATTATTTCTGAAGGATTTCATCGACGGCCCCTATCCTGCACTTACCCAAGGATCGAGGGATCGGTTTGCTCAATTAAAGTTAGACTGGGCTACCTATACGAGCGAGCGCGATGCGATTATTGCTACGGAAATGAGCGCCTATAACCAGCTGTACAAACAACTGGACTTGCCTGCTTTGATCCTGGAGGAGGAGTAGTTATTCTTCTGAAGAGATCAAGCGATTACCCAGGTAGATCACAAGTCCACCTGTAAAGAACATGAGCAAACTGTATACCGCCGGAGCGATAGCGAAGGCGGTATTGTTCAATAACACAACGGCAATAGTGATGGCCAACGTACCATTTTGGATGCCCGATTCAATGGAGATGGACGTGGCCTGCGGAAGGCGGAGTTGTAACAAACGTGCACTGTAAAATCCGAACAGCATGGTGCATAGGTTGAGAAGTAGTGCCGCCACTCCGGCCTGACGGAAATACGAAACGAAATTATCCTTCTCTTTCAGTACCAGTCCCACAATGATCAATGCGAGTAACACTCCTGATGCGATGCGAACCGGTTTGCCCATTTTCAAGGCAAAATTCGGCTTGAAACGACGTATCATCATCCCAATAGCCACCGGGATCACCACGATCACAAAGATCTGGGCAATGGTTTGAAAGATATCCAGTTCAATGATCTGACCTTTATCCATGAAATGAGATAAGGCAAAGTTTACCAAAAACGGAATCGTAAGAATGGTGATAAGGCTGCTGAGAGCCGTTAAAGTGACCGATAAGGCCAAATCGGCTTTCGCGAGATGGGAGATAAGATTGGACGTAGGACCTCCGGGGCAGGCGGCCAGAATCATAATACCTACCGCGATCTCGGGTGGGACATTGAGGAGGGAAACGATCCCAAATCCTATCAATGGCAACAAAATTAATTGGTTAAACAAACCGATAAAAACAGCACGTGGATACAGAAGCACACGTTCGAAATCGGAAAATTTAAGAGACATGCCCATGCCAAGCATGATGATCATGAGCGATCCGGCAAGAATGAGAGTGGATACCTGATCCATAGGTGCGTTTTAGGTTTGTTATACCAACAAAGCTAGGCAATTCTTATCACTTCCGAAGTAAAAAAACCATTGAGACAACAGCACGAGAGCCTATCCCCCATTCCGTTTTAACTTCCGTCGGATCTTGTTGATGGCGGATTCGATGGATTTTTCAGGCTCAATGAGGTTGTATGGACCCCAAAAGTCGGGATCGGAAAACCCGGACACGGCATCGGCGATGATCACCGACGGCCGAAGGCGTTCCTTGCCTATTGGGAAATGATCGGTGGCGTAGGATTGCCAGTCGGTTACTGCCATTTCACTAGCCAGGGTATACACGCTGTTAAACAATCGTCTTCGCTTACTGATCTTAAAAGAGACCAGCACACTGCCATAGCCGTAGTACCATTTGCCGTTCTTTTGGCGGTAGTCTACCCGATAGGACGCCTGGAGCGGTGATACGGTGATGTCCCTGGGTTTCTTTCGAACAAAGAGATCGCTGGCATCCCGGCTATCGGTAATATTCAGGCTGTAGGTAGCACTCACCAGTGCAAAAACCGTCGCATCGATGTACAGTTTACCCTGGTAACCGGACCCGATCACCTTTTCTTTCTGCTGAAAACGAACAACGTAGACCGGGCGGTCGTTCACAGTCGTGGGTGGATCGAATTGAAAATCGTAAAATTCGATGGACTCATCGGTAAAGATGTACTCCGGATACTTCATGATGTCGAGGTACAAGGTGGAGAATGGTCCGCCCTGCATTTTAACAGCTACAGTGTCCAGTCGGCGGTAATCGGTACTTTTCCGGGCCTTCTGAAGCGACATGATGTCCTGCCTGTTGGAAGCATAAGGAAGCTTGTACAGATCGACAACAGCTTCGGTTAGGGAAACATTGCGTTTTCTTCGTTTGATGGTCTCCCGGTAAAAGGCGGTCATGAGGACGGTCTCGGCAGTACTATTGGCAGATTTGTCCTTGAACACTCTTCTCACCAAGGCTTCCGGGTTTTTAAAGGTGGTAACGTTTACCTCGGAAAGTTCGGTGACTTTCGGACTCAAATAGATCTTCGTGTCCGAATTGGTCAATTGGGAAAGTGGAATATCTTTTGGTTCGTATCCCAATAACGACACGTTGAGGACCCCGCCGGAAGCGCTCTCCGGAACTTTGAGAACAAACTCTCCTTCGGTATTGGAGACGGTACTCAAATTGGAATCGTTGAGTGAGATACTTACAAACACCAGGGGTTCCCTTTCATTGGCGTCCAACACGGTTCCGTTGTACTCTAATAGCGTTTCCTGTGCAAACAAGGCTGGCGACCCTCCAATTAAAAGGGCGCAAAGGATTCCGAAGAAACCAAAAACAAACAACGTTTTACGAAACATGTACATGATATTTATCTTAGATGAGGGCTAACGAGCTACTCCGAGCTCCAATTTTCTTTTTCCTTTCTAAGATACAAAAATTGTGAGAAAGCCTGGGAGACTGTGAATGCACGGAAGGATCAAAGTGCGCATCCATTTTTCTTTTGTTATTTTTAGGAGTTCTACTGAATGGACAAATAAATTAAATCGAGCAACAACAAAATCTCATGGCCAATGCATATATAGGAGTGGATCTGGGTGGCACCAATTTTAAAGCCGGTTGTATTGAAGAAGGCCGCGTAACAAAAACGAACCGCATTGCAGTGGGACCCGAAATGACTGAAGGCGCTTTGCTGGAAGTGTTGTACACGTTAATCCAACCATTGATGAACGATCGGGTGAATGGCATTGGTGTGGGCGTTCCCGGAATCGTGGATCCGCAACGAGGTACGATCTACGATATCCAGAACCTGCCTGCCTGGCAAGAAGTAGCCCTAGGAGATTTGCTGCAGGATCGATTTAACACCCGGGTACTGCTCGACAACGACGCCAATTGCTTTGCCTTAGGAGAACACCGGTTTGGGAGTGGCCAGGGGTATCAAAACTTCGTTGGCATATCGATAGGTACCGGGTTAGGAATGGGTGTGATCATTGATCGCCAACTCTATAACGGGAGCTTTTGCGGTGCCGGTGAGATAGGGATGATTCCCTATAAAGATGGGATCGTAGAGCATTATGCCGGCAGTTTTTTCTTTGAAAGATTCTATAAGCAATCGGCCAGGGAGGCTCATGAACTTGCTCAAGGTGGGCAAGCTCAAGCCATACAAGCCTTTGAAATGTTTGGGCATCATCTGGGAGAGGCCATCAAGATCGTATTACACGCCTATGCCCCGGAAGCCATTGTCCTGGGTGGGTCGATTAGCAAGGCCTATGATTTTTTCAAGGAAGGCATGCATGCTTCGCTAAGGAGTTTTACCTTTCAAAAACAGTTGGATAAGCTAGAGATAAAAGTAGCCCAGCTTCCCAATGTGGCCATTTTGGGTACGGGTGCCCTGTGCATGGATTAGAGCTATGGCAGTGCCACTCATTTGATCGCTAGACGGATGGGTATGATGCGAAGTGAGCGTACATCTTTTTTTACTATCTTTAGAAGAACTAACTCATGGCAAACTAAATTGAATCTATGAAATCTGCATCACCAAACACTCCCGAGTTCTATTTCGAATTATCCACCAACGAAGAAAATATCCCCTTTAGGGAGGTAGAAGGTGTTTCTACTGAAGTGGCATTGAAGCACATGCTTACCGATAGTGAGAATCCGTTCAAGTACCGCGTACCATCTCTTCCCAAAACAGGACATTTGACGTTGAAGAATGGGACAACGAGAAAAGACTCGAAACTGATGCAATGGTGTGCCGCGCATGACAACCCGAATGCCGAACAACCTGCCGGTAAGCGCCAGGCGGTGCTCCATCTAAAGGACGCCAGCGGTAATTCCGTCGTGGAGTGGACACTTTGGAATGCGTATCCAATTCGCAATCAGATAACTCCGGGCAAGGCGAAGTCTAACGACGCCGGTATCGATGACCTGGAGTTGGGCTATTCCTTCTATACGCTGGCAAGAAAGTAACATTCAGGAAAATTATCACGTTAATCTTTTGTGGTTTATCCGTAACCGTGATTGTAAAAAACTAATTAATTTTATCTCAGTTAGTATAATCCCCACTTTGGCTCTTTTTTTCATTTTTAAAGAGGGCTGAGTGGGGTTCTTCTTTGCTATATTTTTCCATTTTCTTTTTTTGCTGAAGAAATTTAAACTACGTAAAAACACGTATGGCAAACCCTTGTAGGTTACGGTATCTTGTTGCTATCTAACCGATGGTAGCCTTTTTTTGAACCTCGTTGTCATGCCTGATGCCTGTACGCGGAACCTTGAAGCGTTGTTTTAAAAATAGTGTTACTATAAAACACAGTCTTCACTTATGGCAACTCCCGACCTGGACAAGGAATTCAATCCTCTAGATACTTTCGACCATGTGGTCGTGCTCATGTTGGAAAATCGCTCCTTCGATAATCTTCTTGGACATTTATATACAGAAAAGGAATTGGAGAAATTGGGTAAGTCCTTTGATGGCCTGGATGGAAAACAGATAAAAATGCCTGTTCCGCTGCGAGCGAAAGATCGAGACCAACATGCCTTTGTGACCCCTCGAACCGTAAGCGACTACCATCAGCCTTATCCCGATCCGGGAGAGGTCTATCAGCATGTGAATACGCAGATCTATGATCACATTGATCCCATGAATTTTTTTATCGAAGCATGCGCCATGCATCCTCCCTACAACATTCCAGTGGGAGCGGAAACTCCCAATATGAAGGGGTTCGTGAACGACTACATCAACACCTTGCAGGCCATTGACTGTAAGGAATGCAAACAGAGTTTTTGGTGCTGGTTGTTTGGCAAGTGTAAGGAATGCAAGGCGTGCGAACATTACAAGCATCCTACCTTCGACACCTACAAAAGAATTATGGAGGTATATACCCCCTCCTGGGTACCCGTATTGAGTCAACTTGCCAAGGACTTCGCCGTATTCGATCACTGGTATTGTTCGGTGCCCAGTCAGACTTGGTGCAATCGGGCATTTTGGCATGCAGGAACTTCCGGTGGATTTGTGCAAAATCCAACCGATGGTTGCTCTACATGGGACGATCTTAGCTCCATGAAGAAATGGACCCAACATGTGTGGCCGCAACCCAACTTATTTCAACGGTTACAAGAAAAGAATATCCGGCATCATGTGTATACGCAAGAATTAATTTCCCTTACCAGCCTGGTCACCGGCTTTGGCGAAGGAGAAGATACCGTGATCATGGATCGGGAACTAAGTACCTTTAAAGAACATATCCGAGATCAAAAACTAAGACCCTACTCCTTTGTCGAACCCAAATTTACAGGGCAGCACAACGACATGCACCCTTCCTCGGCCAAACCCGGTCTGGTCGACGGCCCCACTACCGTTGGCACCGTTCGATTAGGAGAACATCTGGTTTGGGATGTGTATAATACGATTTTTACGAGTGAATTCTACCGTGAGAACACACTGCTTATCATTACATTCGATGAGCACGGGGGATGTTTCGACCACGTGGCCCCACCGCCGCACTTTCCGGTCACGAAGGAAAACAAAGTGTGGCCTCCACACCCCAATGTGAGAGGTGAAAAGGACTTCAAGTTCGATCGGCTGGGCATACGAGTACCTATGATCATGGTTTCGGCTCACATTGCAGAAAACACCATCGTTAACGATCGATTCGACCACTCGTCCTTTATCAAGACCATGAGCGAAAAATGGAGCTTCAACCATCTCACCGATCGTGACCGACATGCCAATTCATTCAAGCATATCTTTCAAAAGAATGCCCGAAAAATACCGGTGATCCCGGAGCCGTCGATAGCGTCCAGGGACGAATCCGAATACGACAACCATCCGTTGCACGACCTGCAATATTCTATGCTGAAAGGCGCCTATTACGCCGCACTGCGTTACAAAACGGAGGTAGACAATAAAGTACGCGTCCCAAGTATCAAGAGAGTTCGAACTAACGGACAAATGCGACGCTATCTCAAAAAGATCGCCCCTATATTGGAAGCTGTGCACAAAACAAAGTTCAAGTCAAACCCGTCCTAAATGGCTCAATTACTGCATCCATGAAACATTTTTTCTTCCTATTTCTGATAGCCATACTGCTAGGTTGCAAGAGCGATCGCGATAACGATGATGCCGCAACAATGATTAAATATCCAACGGTGGTGCCATACGGCCTTGAACTGAAGAGCTCCTCCATTGCGATGGTGCTCAATGAATCGCTCTTTAACTTTTATGATCTGAAACGCAATGAAATAGCGGAAGCCCGCAACGGGCTCCTTCCCGAGGATTTTGAGTACGAAACTGTTTTTGTGAATTATGTGAATGTATCTAAAGATGAAGCACCACCAACTGCTGGTGCTGCGCGCAGGCTGTCGATCCAACTCAATTTTCAATGCGACCTATGCAAGGATGCCTATTTTTTTAAGGGCAAGGGCAACGATAACAACATTCGTACGGAGATCTTGCTCGCGCTTAAAGATCCTTCGGTCCAGGACCACCTAATTGCCAGTGATCGCGGGTTTTACGAATTTGACACGGGTAAGGAAACAGTCGGGATGCAAGGATTCATCGGCTTTTACCTGGTTTTGGTAGATGAAGCCAACGAGCTCTTCATTTATGAGATCGCAGGGGTGAATGGCGACGCCACTCCACCAGTATTTGAAATGGCTGAGTCCTGCGATCCTAAATCGGAATTGTCGCCTACTGAAGGGCTGGTGTGTTTCGATGCTATGAACTTTCAAGGCAATGATCGCGATGGATATGCGGTACCACTGAAAGGGCAGGTTTATGGTGATATTGGCACCATTGTCGTGAATGATCATTCGATCGCCTTTGCTGAAGGTAACTTCTTCGCTCGCGTAGATTTGCCACTTGTTTCCGGATACAATCAGATACCGGTGGAGATCATTGATAGGTTGGGCAACCGAACCGATTCATTTATTGAGATCGAATTGGAAGAGGTTGCGGACGATTCCGAAGAATAAAAAAGAGTTTGAATTCTAGTAACAACATCATAAGCACTCTCCTAATTGCGAACCGAATCCAAAGACCATATTGAAAAAGCTTCCAAAAGCGAGCAGAGTCATTCCTCCACCGCAATAGCGGCCAATACTTCCTGGGCTTTCGAGGATAATCGCTCGGCCACTGTAGTACAGCAAAAACTGCAGGGTATTGCCAACGATAGCCCTCAATCACAGCGTCTGGGAGATTTTGTTTCAATCGCCAATTCCCAGGCAGATTCCAGTGAGGAAGTGATTCAAGGTGTGTTTGTCTACTCCTTTGAGGCAAACGCCATACATGCGGCAAACAAAGACGGTAGCTATTACGAGGGTATAGGCTTCAAAACCTACCTCTCCAAAGATGGTCACACCGTTTGGGCCAATCCTGACAACGGAAAAAAAGTTGCCTCAAGCACTGTAGAAATGGGTGTTCTCCTACGACAGGAACGGATCGCGAGGGGTAAATTGGCCAAAGGCGTTGTAAATTCTGATGAACATGAAATTAGGGACAAGGAAACTGGTTTGAGTTTCATTCATGAGGGAACCAGCTATCACGACAAACTAATTATCCAGGCCAAAGGTATGGGACAAGAAGAATCTGCATTCGCCTTGGGAAGTGCTTTTTGCATGCTCGGTGAATCGTTAGGAAGCCCGGGCAAGGTAATTGAAGTAACTGAAAAAATGGTAAACGATTTTTGGGAAACCCCCAAAGAAGAGTCCGACGAGTCCTTCACTCCTCAGGGATCGTTCTCACCTACCTTGGGCTACACTCGTGACGAAGGATACAGTCCTGATGAGCGCTACAATTGTGCTGCTTACGCAAAGGGAAAAGCTAAACTTTGGATAGAACCGGTCAAGATGCATGAGATCCTGAAAGGTAAAGAATATATAGAGCTGTCGGGACCTGAAGCGATGAAAATTGGTGTGGACTACGTATGTGCAACGACCAATCACTTCTGGCGGGCCAAAAAAGTATCGAAGGACGAATACAAGACCAGTGAAAAGAACGGCACCAGTGCGGTTTATAAACGTACCCTCACTGCGGCCAAGTGGGAGGATTTTATTT
>JBCCHR010000042.1:0-13031 GCA_039028655.1 Bacteroidota bacterium | reverse complement strand
CTTGGGATCACCACAGCAAAAAAGAGCTACGACTACGTTAAAAAAAGTGGTGGTGAAGCGAATTTTCCACTCATCAAGGAGATCACCAACGTATCGCAGGTATATTTCGATTCCGGGGATTACGAAAACGCACATTACTGGGCACAACAGGGCGATGCCTTCCTGGACGGGCAATTGTCCCGGGCGGCTTCGCAGATCGACTCCATCCAGGTGGAATTTTACAGACCCACCATCACCCATTTGGAGGTGCGATCGCTTTTGAAAATGACCAACCAGACCAGTACGGCCTTCATCGAAGAACAGTTGGACAAGATCGACGATGCGGTGGCCGTGTTGGAGCGAAGAAAAACCACCACTTTCTCCACCGATGATATCAATAAGCTACTCATCGAATACAAAAGTTTAAACAATCTGTCGAAGGGATTGTACCACCAATTGTTTACCCGCACCGGGGAAACACGGTTCCTCGATAAGACCATGGCCATACAGGAATCGGGCATTTACAATAGGATTCGAACGCAATTCAACAGCAGGAACAATATTCGTTTTGGTGGAATTCCGCAGGAAACTCTGAACCGGGAACAGCAACTCAAACAGACCCTCAAAGAAGCCCTTCAACCCAAGGAGGGTGAGCCCATCAGTTCCTACTTCGATGCCAATGAGGCTTGGGTGTTGTTTTTGGATTCGCTAAAAATCCAATACCCCAAATATTACAAGGTGCGCTATGCCACGATCGAGCAACCCATTACCAACCTGCAAAAGAATGTTCCTTCAGAAACTACGGTAATTCGCTATCTGTTCATCAACGACGGACTATATGCCCTGGTTCTTACCTCCACAAAAAAAGATCTGATCTTCCTTAGCGATGAACTCCCCGCCGATAAAATCTCGCAGCTAGCCGAAACTCAAGGCGACCTCCAATTAGTGGCGCCCATCTACCACGATCTCTTCCAATTATTATGGAAACCCATAGAGCAGTTGGTCTCCACCGAGAAGGTGATCATTATCCCGGACGGTGCGTTGTTCAATCTCAGCTTCGAAACCCTCACTCCCACCCGCATAGCAACGTTCGGGGATTTGGCAACCAATAGCCTCCTGGCCCGGCATCACATCTCTTACAATTATAGCTTGCTGTTGTTGGATGAATCGCAAAAAAGTGTGGACTACGGGAACAACTTTGTGGCCTTCGCCCCGGAGTTTTCTGAACAGATGAAAGCTGCCTATTCTATTGCGATCGTCGATTCGCTCGAGTTGGATAAGACGTACCTCACCTTGCTCCCACAGCCATTCAGCATCGATATGGCCGAAGAATATTCCCGGCGTTTTAACGGTAATTCCTACCTCAATGAGAACTCAACCAAACAACTCTTTACTGCCAATGCCAGGGAACACAAGATCATTCATATCGCCACCCACGCCGAGTCCAACAACATAAGCCCTGAACTCTCAAGGCTGGTTTTTGCCAAGAACCTGGACGACGATGCATCTATTGCGGACAACTACCTATACACCTTCGAGATCTACAATCAAAACCTGTCGTCCAATCTGGCCATACTCACCGCTTGCGAAACCGGTAAACCAACCCATCAACCCGGTGAGGGTATGATCTCACTGGCCCATGCCTTCAACTATGCCGGAAGCGAAAGCATCCTTACCAGCCTGTGGAAAGTCGATGAACAATCCAGTAACCAGATCATCGGGTACTTCTATGAGAATCTGGAAAGTGGGATGGCGAAGGACGAAGCCTTGCGGAATGCAAAGCTGTCGTACATAGCCAATGCCGGGGGTAGGACCGCTGCACCACACTATTGGGCCGGCCTGGTGCTCATGGGCGATCCGGCGCCTGTACCTTTGTCCTCGGGCATCCCAACATGGCTTTGGATCGTAATCGGATTGGTGGTGATCGGTTTGATTTTTTTCTTCGGAAGCAAACGGCGCTCCTAAACAATTTTACAGTTTTTATTTTTCTGCGGAAGTGATTTTGGCCTTCATGATGATGACATTTTAGATCGGTTGCGATGTAGTAATAAACTACAAAATCACACCGATATGAAAAACCTTAGCACCTTAACTCTCCTGTCGTTTATCATGCTTCTGCATGTAAGCCTTTCATTCGCACAGGGAATCCCGCCTCGAGAAGAGGTCAATCTCGACGATGTCTACGCCCAGTATAATTTAAGCGGTGAAAACGTAGTGGTCGTGATCCTCGATAGGGGGATCGACTACCGACATCCGGATTTCCTGGACGAAAACGGAAATACCCGTCTGGCATACGTTTATGACATGCTGGACCCAACAGGTTCGGGAAATCCCTACGGAGTGGGCACAATTTTTACGCGAGCCGAAATCGATGAGGCATTGGACAACAACGATCCTCCTCTTTCCACAGACCGTGGTGGTCACGGTACCGCGACTACAGGTATCATTGCCGGTGACGGCAGTGGCACGGCCGGATTGCAATTTCAGGGAGTGGCACCCAACGCCACCATCATCAGTATCAAAGTTACTCACGATGCCTTCCCTCCCTTCGGAAACCAACAAGGACAAACCGGGTTTTTCGATCCTTCCTATTTACCCATCGCCCTCCAATTTGCGCATGATAAGATTACCGAGTTGGGGCTGCCCTCCGTCACCCTGATGAATCTGGGATCCATTGGAGGTCCTACCGACGGTACCAGCACCGTTTGCCAGGCGATCAACCAGTTTGTAAACCAGGGGCATCCTTTTGTTTGCGGCGTTGGTGACGACGGAGGCAACGACAATCACGCCTCGGGCAACATTACGCAGGGACAGACCATCGAACTGGAGATCGACAAGGCAGAGAGTGGATTCCTGCGCATGGACCTATGGTACAGTGAGGATGACCGGTTTACCGTAAGCATCGAACGGCCCAACGGAACCGTTGAAGGTCCGTTTCCAGCACCGGCAGGACCCAATGGTGCCGTCGACCAAAACCTGGGAGATATCACCTTCTTCCATCGTGGAGCCAATACCGAATTTTCCGGTGCAACCTCCAACCGAAGACAATTGCTCATGGATTTTACCGGGGTTTCGGGCACCTACAAGGTCATTTTGGAAGGCGCTCAAATATCTGATGGCGATTTCAATGCTACACTAAACCCCTCTACGTATTTCAACAACAACAAATTCTTGAATTTTGTAACTCCCGGAACGAGTATCAACGACTACGCAAGCGCGGCCGGGGCCATTGTGCCTACCGACTACGTTGTGGACAACACCTGGGTAGATATTGACGGTGTGGCCCGAGGACTCACAGGGCAGGGAGATCCCGGTGAATTGTGGATAGGTTCCAGTAGTGGTCCCACGCAAGATGGCCGACTAGGAGTTGATTTTGGCGCTCCGGGAGAGGTATGTCATGCAGCTTATGCCCCGGACACCTATTACGAAAATTTCAGTTTTAATGTACTCCAAAACAGCAACGGACTCTATGGCATTCAGAATGCCGTGAGTGCCGCCGCACCTTTGTCGGTTGGGGTGATCGCCCTGATGCTGGAGGCACGACCCGAACTCACGCCTACGCAGGTCCGTAATATTCTTAGAAACACGGCCCGTGAGGATTCGTTCACAGGTACTGTCCCTAACACCGATTGGGGATATGGTAAATTGGACGCGCTGGCCGCCATCGAGCGAACGCTATCCGTTGAAGATTCGGCTTTGGAACGCATTCGAATTTCACCCAATCCAAACAATGGCCAAATTTCGGTTCAATTAGGAGCGCTATACAACGAAATCACGGTTCGTATCCATGATATTTCAGGAAAAATGCTTCAGCAAAAAACTCATCGCAACACCCGTGTGATACAGGAAGAAGTTCCTTTTGCAAGTGGAGTCTATTTTGTTTCTGTCACAGCGTATGGTGCGAGTTCGACCTTCAAGATCATCAAAAACTAATCTAAAAACAGTAACCATGAAAAAAATAACAATACCCATATTGGTCACGGTAGTGGGCGCCCTTTTGCTGGGTGGGAGCTTCCTGTTCTCTTCCGGCGGAGAAGGTAGTCTCGATGTAGATATCGTGAAAACACAGACCATCATGCCGGCGGCACACAACGTGTACGCCAATGAAGATGCCCTCAATGGCAAGTATTTCCTATTTAAGGCGAAGATCACCAATTCTTCCAAGAATACGCTGGAGGATGTGACCGTTCGGTACCGAATTCCTGGTTTTGTGGAATGGACCGAGCTGGACGTGATCGGTGAAATGTTCCCGGGACAAACAGCTTCGGTACGTTGTTATCCCAAATTTCCCGAATCGATCGCAGAGAAAATGACCGAATCGACCGAGAAGGCGGAGATCGAGATCACCTGGGACGGAGCCACGGAAGACGAAATGATCGAAGAAGAGATCGGCTTTCGGATTAGTAACCGTAGCGAATATATGTTCACCAACATTCCCGCGAGTGAGATCGCAGGCTGGGCCGATGTGTACAACAACGATGCCTTGCTGGCCTGTTTCGTGACACCCAACGACCCCATTGTGCAGTACTACACCCAGAATATACAGGAGAAGATCCTGATGGGCGAAGCCGCTTCCGTATCGAAAGATCCCAACGAAGCTGTGCGCTTCCTTGGCGGTATTTACAATGCCACCTTACTGTCCCATATGGTGTATAGCGGTACCAAGGGGATCCCGGAGACTTTGCAGGATATTTCGGCATTCTCGCAACAAAACCGTTTGCCCAGGGAAGTGATCACAGGCAATACCGGCTTGTGCCTGGAACTGAGTCTCCTATACGCCAGTATCCTGTCGAACGCCGGACTCGACCCATTCATTTTTCTGGTACCGGGACACGCCTATCCGGGATTCCGCCTCAACGGCCAATACTACGCCATAGAGGCAACAGGGATTGGTGGCGAAGGTCTGGGCAAGATCTCTTCTGCGGAAGAAGCCTTTGAAGCCGGCATGAAACAGTTGAACGAATTTTTTCAGAAACAACAACAGGGTGACCCGCGCTACACCTATGTGGATGTGCACCTTGTAAATAAAATGGGCGCAACGCCCATGGCACTGAAGGACGATAACTTTTTACGTAAGAAAGTAGACGATATCGTTGCCTCATGGGGAAAAGCAGGTTCCTTACCCAAGGCAAGCTCGGGAGGAAATACTACCCGCTATGTTTCCAACAATGGCAGCGCTTCCAATACCGGAGGTGGAGGCGGTGGTGGCCGTGCTTTGTCCTTTGCAGTACCGAGTGGCTGGCAAACGATGATGCGTCCTATGCCCGAAGTAGGGATACTCACGGCACAGGCACTATCGCCTGATCAATATGTGAGTGTTTCTGTCTACGATATAGCCGTTTCCAATGGCAGCGATGCCATGTACACCATTAGCAATGTGCTCGCCAATTACGGCATGAGCGTCGAATTCGAGATGGAGGGCAACAATGTCTACGGAAACACCTATTCTAGCAACGGTACTTTTACCTGGATGGGAAAAACCCTTCGCAAGAATGGTGGCATTCGAGTAGTAGCCGTTGGGGCTCCGGATTATGCCTTCAACCAATACTCCGGCGTGATTAATCAAGTGTTTAACAGTATAAGATAAGTAGTGATGAAAAAATATATAAGCCTTTTAATCGTGCTATTGCTGGCGACCACCACAACAGGTATCGCTCAGCAAATGCAGCAAAAGATCGATATGCGCATCGACTCTATCGGCAATGCCAAAATTAAGATGTCCATGACCATGACCGCCCAGGAGTGGCAGGGGTGGGCCGCATCCTTTGGCAACAATCCAGCGGCCTTGAAACGAGAGATCGAACGCGGTATGCCCGGGTATTTCCTGGACGATTTCAAATTGGAAAAAGACGAAATGAACCGCTCTTTCGAACTCAGCCTGAACGCCTATGGCGCCTGTGATATCGACAAGCGCGGAAGATGGACGGTGGAGACCGACCAAAAGGATGCCAACCTGACGAAGATCACAGACCATAAATACATGCTGGTGAGCAGCCCGATGGAATATGGAGGAGCACTTCAGCAAACCTATACCATCGAGTTCCCTGAAGCTGCCACGGATATCGAGGTGGACAAAGACGCATTAGGCAATTCGATATTCGAGTTTAAAATGGAACGCCCATCAGGAGGGTTCAACTTGCTTCGCCTGTCGGGAATTGCCCTGCTGGTGATAGGCGGGGGGTGGACCGGCTTGTCCCTCGTTGGCAAGAAGAATTAGCCTACCTCGCTTCTAGTTCAATGACATCCTATTCGGGAATCGATGAATGGATCATGGGCTCCATTTGTCGATTCCTTTGCCCCCGCATCATGAACTTCCTGCTTATCTATGATTATCTACATAACAAACGTGCGCATGGCGGACGGATACAAGCTAAAAACCCGATTGGAAAGGCTCGAGGAGAAGGTCTCTCCTACGCCAAACTAGCGATGTCCAACAGCTTTACCATGGTGCGATAATTTCGTGAGGTTGTAGGTACCTTCAATTTCTTCTCGAAGATCGCGCCCATCTTCGAATTGCGATAGCCATCGGAACAATAATGATAGGCACAACGTGGTGAAATAAAGTATTCTTCGTTTGGAAATTCGTAGGTTTTGGTAATGGCCATATTCTCTTCGGAAGGCGGTTCGAACAACAGCATAAAATAACTCTGTTCTTTTTTTTCCTTCGGAAACGGGCAGGCATCCAGGATCTCGCGTATTTCCTGGGGGGTCGTAAGCAACACGGGAACCTCCCAACCGAAACCGTCCAGAATGAGCTGCGAAATCAATTCCGAAGAAACAATCTGCTGCGAACTAAAGGCCATGTTCCCACTTTGAATGTAGGTAACCACTTCGCTAAAACCTCGCGATTCCATGAGCGCACGCAGGTCGGCCATTTTGATCTTCTTGTGGCCACCCACATTTATTCCACGTAATAATGCAATATAACGATTCATATCTTTGCTGCTATCGATCTTGCTGCCAGGAATCCACCGGTCCAAGCATTCTGAAAATTGAATCCTCCCGTGATGGCATCCACATTCAACACTTCCCCTGCAAAGTAGAGATTTTCGAATAACTTACTCTCAAATGTTTTGAAATTTACCTCCTCCAATGCGATTCCTCCTGCGGTAACGAATTCTTCCTTAAAGGTACTCTTCCCATGTACCGAAAAACGGGATTTGGTGAGCTGTTGGGCCAGTTCCTGTAATTGGCTTTTTGAGACATCTGCCCAAGTAACCGTCGCATCGATCCCCGAATATCGCACCATCTGTTGCCACAGTCGCTTGGGCAACTCCCATTGCGAATAGGTGTGCAGGGCCTGCCGGGGGTGAACCCCCTTGGTGGCCAATAAAGCCGATAGTGCTTCTTCGGGTGTGATATGTCCCAACCAATTGATACGAATCTCGAATTGATACCCTGTAGGTTCCAGCAGGCGAGCTCCCCAGGCCGATAGTTTTAGAATGGCCGGTCCGCTAAATCCCCAATGTGTGATCAACAATGGACCTTCGCTATCGAGGATAACTTTCCTGTCGGTTCCCAGAACCTGGACGGCAACGTCCCTAGAAACACCGGGTAGATCGGTAATTCGTTCATCATCTACATTAAATGTAAACAAAGACGGAACGGGTGGTACGATCGAATGTCCTTTCGAAGTCAGCAGGTCCCAAACCTTGGTGCTGCTTCCGGTGGCAATTACCAATGAATGGCATGCAAATTCCCCACTGGTAGTGAGAACATGCCAGCGACCATCGGCATGGGCAATCTCTCGCAAGCCACAACCCAATAGCACCTCCACCCCTAGCCGGGAAGCTGCGGTGGTAAAACAATTGATAATGGTTTGTGAACTATCCGACTCCGGAAATATACGGCCGTCCTCTTCAATTTTAAGGGGCACACCACGCTCCTCGAACCACGCCATGGTATCGCCCGTCATGAAGCTATGAAAGGGGCCCAATAACTCCTTCTCTCCTCTGGGATAGTGGGTCGCCAGGGAACGGGGATCGAATTCGGCATGCGTAACATTGCAACGCCCACCTCCGGAAACCTTCACCTTGGATAATACTTGTTTCCCTCGCTCAAATATGGCAATTTTCAAATGAGGAGCAGCCTCCGCCAAATTTACGGCGGTGAAAAACCCGGCAGCACCTCCACCGGCGATCAGTACGTCGTAGTTGTGATTCACGTGCCAAAATTACGCATTATTCAATGGTGCAGTAACAGATCTCCAGGCAACAGACCCAATATTATTTTGTACATTACTGACTGCTAACAACTTAAAACCAAAAATTATGTTTTCAAAAGCTAACTTAACAAGTACGATTGTCAATACTATTTGGGGTGTTGGGGGAGGATTTCTGCTATGGGGCATCCTGGCCGATCCTTACCTCGTAGACCACGTGCTTACCGATGGCATTATGAAAGACGAACCGGACATGGTGTATCTCATTATTGGGTGCCTCATCCAGGCTTTCGGGTTTTCAACCATCTATGGGAAGTACGGATCCGACAACTATGGAGGAGCTTCCGGTCTGTCCATGGGAATTACAGCAGCCATCATGATTGGTTTGGGAGAAAGCCTGATCGATCACGCTACTGCCAACATCATCGACCTACAGGGTACCCTGATCAATTTTGTGGTCTACCTGATCTTCTTTGGAGTCATGGGACTACTGGCAGGAATTGTCTATAAAAAAATGGCGTAACACAAGCGCACAATAAGAAAAGCTTCGGCATAAGACCGGAGCTTTTTTTGTAGGCTAAAGGGAGTTATAGACCTCTTTGATCACCCCTTTAAAACTGTCGTACTCGAGCGGTTTTGATAAGAACTCCTTGCTATGAGGATCGTAGCTGTCGCAAACATCGATGGGAGAAATATACAAGTGCAGGCTCATGGCACCTTCATCAGTAGGATTCTTTAAGGTATGGAATCCCATCTCATCCATCATAAATGATAATTTGCCCGGGGTGAGCTGTACGGTATGATCTTTTACCAGGCGCTCGTCATCAAGCATTCGATAGCGGGTTTCCAGCAAGCTGCCTTCCACCTGGTGCACCCAGCAACGTTGTTCGTTGTGGCCGTGTATGGCAGTTTCACTTCCGGGTGCCCAGCATAGCAATAACAATTCATACTTGGCAGTACGCTCAATACAATTTCGGGTATATCCTCCAGGCTTCCACAAAGCATAGGGTTCGTATTCGCACAAAGGAATACGCATGCGTTTTGCGATCTTAACGAAAGCTTCAGGATGATGAGCGTCCAGTTCTTGTATTAGTTCTTCAATCGATTCGATCTTGCTCATAGATGGGGATGCGAGTAATTTTTTTTGGATCCAAACAGCGAAGTATAAGTAAAATATCGCTCTTAATGAAGAATTTAAGCCAATTTTATGTTTTCCGAAGCACCCAAACAAAACATTTATGACACGACGTATCTTACGTTCTAAGATCTTGCCTTCGGGGTTCAAAAATTATTCCGAAGAAACAAAACCGGCAGTATCCGTGGATAGGGGAAAAAATTAGTATCTTTAAGTCTGCGCTTTGATGCATCTCCCCGTTTCAATTGATTAACTGATAAACCGGCCTTCTTTGGCCCAAATAAGCACATCATTATGGAATGTTCGAATATCTTGGAAGCCGCACTGAAAAAAGGGAATATTGGTGCCTCCCTGTTCAAAGGATCACCCAATGAAGAACTGGTGGTCGATCTACAACGTACCCTCTTCGAACTGGGCTTTCGTAAAGAATTGAAATGGGATAATTACCAGGCCGATGGAGATTATGGAAGGGCCACGGCAGCGGCCGTTGCTGCCTTTGCTCAAAAGAACGATACGAACAGTGATGGTACCAAGGTGAATAGTACCCTCGCAAAGCTCATCCTTCAACGACACGACTTCTTGCCCAGCATGTACCTCCTCTGGCAGATTCACAATTCGGACCTTCGGACTAAAAAATACATCTCAAAGGGAACCCGTATGAGCATTACCGCAGTTCAGGTATTGCTCAATGAGCAAGGCTATGGCGCCCAATTAAAATTTGCTAAATACGGCGCCGATGGATTGTACGGCAAAAGTACGCGCAAAGCTGTGGTCGCCTACGCCAGTGATCGCGGTATTAGCTCTGATGGCGACTGGCTCTCGAGACCGCTCATCAACCAAATGCTCAACGACATCAATCCATATTACGGTAGAAACTGGACCGATCAGGCTCCAAAGAATCTCCCTAACGAAAACTCACCGTTGCGTTTGTACGAGGGCTCCCAGTTTCGGAACAAACCGGTGCAAGCCGATGTTCTGTTCCTACCCATGCTGGAAAAGATCAACGAATATGCCAAGCAAGCCGATGTCCTGCTGCATATCAACAGTTCGTTCCGTACTACCACCAATGTGAACGGTGCGATCGTAAAACCTGCGACCCGTTCCAATCACCTGGCAGGACATGCCATCGATTTTAACGTGATCTACGGCAATGGTACCTTACTGCACTCCTCGAAAGCGGCCAAGTATCCGGATGTGCCCGAGCCCGTTCGCAAGTTTCTTAAGCTCGTGATCGACGACCCGGATCTAAGATGGGGTGGTTTGTTCCGAACCAAGGACCCAGTACATATAGACGACTGGCTCAATAAGGACCTCAACAAATGGCGAGCTCGCTATGAGGCCATGCAAAAAGCCGTTCAACTGGGGCAATAGTTGTTTCCTCTCTCACATATTTCTCAGGAGCCAGGGATTTCATTCCTCGTTTCGTAACAAAAGAGTATTTTTGAATAGGATACCGCGCGAATCCATCCGGGTATCACTCCTTCATGAAAAGAAGATACTTTATTCGAAAAACCGCACTCTCATCGCTCACACTTCTGGTGGGAGCCGAGATTGTGTTTGCCGAACACATGCCTGCCGGTTACCTGCCGCTTGGTGCCCAGGACCCCGATCCTTTCAAGTTATTTAACAAGGACAAGGGTATGGTGGTACTTAACGACAAGCCCTGGAATATTGAAGCGCAGGCCCATTTGTTGGACGAAAAGATCACCTCCAATTCCTATATGTTCATACGGAACAACGGAAAGATTCCCGAAAACATTGATGTTGCCAACTGGACAATTACCTTCGACGGGGAATCGGTGGTTTCCCCAAAAACCTATTCCCTGGAGGAACTAAAGAGCAACTTTAAACACTATAGCTATCAGCTTACACTGGAATGCGGAGGCAACGGACGCAGCGAATTCGACCCACCTGCCAAGGGCAACCAGTGGACAGTTGGTGCCGTTGCCTGTGCCACCTGGACAGGAGTGCGTTTGAGAGATGTTTTGGAAGATGTGGGCATGAAAGGCAATGCGGTGTATATTGGATATCACGCTGCTGATACTCACTTGAGCGGCGACCCAAAGAAAGAACCTATTTCCCGCGGTGTTCCCATGCAGAAAGCGCTACAGGACGAAACTTTACTCGCTTTCCAAATGAACGGTGAAGACATTCCTTTGGCACATGGTTATCCACTTCGGCTGGTGGCCGGCGGATGGCCAGCCTCGGCTTCGGGAAAATGGATCGATGGCATCAGTGTTCGCAATAAGGAGCACGACGGCACCAAAATGACCGGAACCGCTTACCGCGTTCCTTGTGAGACGGTAGCACCCGGAGACAAGGTAGCAGACGAAAACATGTGCATTATCGAATCGATGCCTGTCAAATCGCTCATTACCTATCCCAAGACCGGCGCAACCCTCAAAGCAGGACAGCGACTCTCCATACGGGGGCATGCATGGGCAGGTGAATTGGAAGTAAGCAAGGTGGAGTATTCCATCGACTTCGGCTCGAGCTGGAAGCCTTGTTTGTTGGACCAACCAGCCAATCGCCTGGCATGGCAACATTTTAAGGCCACGATCGATCTGCCTAAAAAAGGCTATTACGAAGTATGGGCTCGCGCAACCGATTCCGAAGGAACCAGTCAACCCATGGTACTACCGGGCTGGAACCCCAAAGGGTATCTCAATAATGCCTGTCATCGGATCGCCGTAAAAATGAAGTAAATGAAGAAAGAAGAGGCCTTTAAAGAAGTTGCAAACACCATCTATCGGGGTCTCATGGTGCTTTTTTCGTTCGTCGGGGTGATGATGATCCTCATTGTATATCTGGTAGCAGATCCCGAACTTTCTTTTTTTTCTTCGGAAGAAACCGCGCAGTATAGCGAGGTGTCGTCCGAGGAGGAGGATCGTATCGAGGATGGAATCCACGTGCGCACCGGACTTGTCGACGGTGACGGGCTGATGGAAGTGGTGAACAACTGCACCAATTGCCATAGCGCACGACTGGTGATACAAAACAGGATGAGCGCCGAACGCTGGGCCGCAACGATCGATTGGATGCAGGAAACGCAGAACCTTTGGGATCTGGGCGGTAACGAGGAGATCATTATTAATTATTTGGTCACCAATTATCCTCCACAGCGCAAGGGCCGACGACAATCGCTTACCAATATCGATTGGTACGAACTGGACGAATACGCAAACAAAACCCCATAGACTATCAACCAGCAATAACTGACGCACAAAACCATGGAAAAATACACAACCGCTTTTACCGACTCCTTTTTTAGCACCCTGGATTGGACCTGGAAATCGATCGTATTTGAGGTACCCTGGTACACCAATTTCTTTTGGGGGCTGGTGGCCATTTCGTTGTTCGTTTGGTTATTGGAGATCGTCTTCCCCTGGCGCAAAAACCAATCCATCTTTCGCAAGGACTTTTGGCTGGACGGATTTTATATGTTTTTCAACTTCTTCATCTTCGCCATTGTGATCAGCGGGGTCTACGAGATACTCTCCGTACTCTTTAACGATATGGGTGGCACGGCCAAGAGTCTGGCACTTATCGACATGAGCGGCTGGCCCATGTGGGTGCAACTGCTGGTCTTCTTTGTGATCATCGACTTTGTACAATGGTTCACACATGTGCTCCTTCATCGGTACGAATTCCTGTGGCGGTTCCACAAAGTGCACCATTCGGTGAAAGAAATGGGATTTGCGGCTCATCTGCGATACCACTGGATGGAAAACATTTTCTACAAACCTCTGAAAACCT
>JBCCHR010000041.1:0-13052 GCA_039028655.1 Bacteroidota bacterium | reverse complement strand
TGCTTTTCACAGACACTGGTCCAAAAGTACGAACCGGCGATACAGGACAGCCTTAAAGTTGGAGCGGGTGCCAACGATTATCTACCGTACATCCAGAGCGGTTATACGTTAATGCTTCCCGAAGAACAACGCGTTCGGGGTGTTCTTATTTTTTTGGAGGATTCTGAAATTGATCTAAAGAACAAGAATGCGAAGCAGCTCTATGAGCAAGCGTCCCATGAAGGTTTTGCTGTATTATCGGTTTCTTCGGAACTTCCTTTGGACTTCTATTTCTCGGAGTCGTCCATGCAAACTGCACACCAGCATATCCATGACGCTTTTTCCGAACACAACTTGCCCAACACCAATGTGTTCTTTCTGGGTGGGAGTTTGGTTGGGCATCGGGCCATTCGTTATATCAAGTTCTTGTCGGAAAGCAATGCACCATTTCGTCCGGAAATCAAAGGAATCGTCATGTGCCATTTTACCTTGGACTGGACCAGGAAATGGTATCAACATCAACGGGATATACGAATCAACCGTATCAATCTTTGGGAACCCAGGTTCATTAATTATATGTTGGAAACACAGCTACAGGGTACCCCTAAGACAGCACCGGAACGGTATCACGAATTCTCGCCATACAGCTATTTTGACGAAAAGAACGAGAATGTAAACATCTACAAGAACGTCGCGATCAGGGCGTATGTCCAGCCGGATATCACCTACAGATTGAACAAGTACCACCGTACCTTATACGACAATAATGCTCCGGATATGGTTGGTTTTATTGCTGAAGTACAACTGGCCGGCAATGAACGAGCAGAACTGATCGTTTTACATCCCGATAACAACGCGCCTCAGGAAAAGAAGGTAGGATCTACCTGGGATACCATCGACAAGAATGAACTGATGGATTGGATTGTTGAACAAATGAAAAAGAACTAGCTATGAATTCTGTAACCAGTGAACTAATTGGAGCGTTAATACAAAATGAACGATTTGAAGATTGGTGGGAAAGTGAACCCGTTGAAATACCATTGTTCGATAACAAAAAGCTGAAGATCACCTTCATGGATTTCCTCCCGGAACACGACCTAAACTTCATTAAAGAGGCGGATCTTGCCCTACAACACTTCCTGGATAAGTCCAAAACCGATAGAACAATCCTCAGCGACTGGGCCTACAAGAATTGCTTGGAGGTACTACATGAAGTTGGTCGGAATGATTCTAACGAACACCTCTGGGAATTCACAGATAGGAACGACATTTGGAACTATATCCACCCTCAGGCTATCATGGTTTCTCGCCGGCATAGGAGAGACGAAGATATCTATGTGATAGTGGCCTGTGAATGCCAATGGGAAGAAGAACACGGACTTCAGTGGGTATTCCGAAGAGGAAAAAAACTAACTCGAATTAGCGGCCAGGACGGACATCTCACCGACGCGGATGCCTACGACACAACTGATGAAGAAGATCTACTGTTAAGGCATTTTGAAAGTGAAGAATTAATATCGCCGGAGCTTCCATCCTACGCCGAGGTAGAGGAAAATGTACCGGTAAACGAGCGTCCTGCCATCAAGAAAAAATCATGGTGGAAAAGACTGTGGTCGTAGATCCTGCATCCATCCGCACTTAAAATGTTGAATTAATAGTTACATGAAAGTCAAAATTCTCTTACTTCTTGTGGTTCTTGCGCTCGGATATGTGTTGACGAACATGTTCCGAACCAAGTCACTTTCTGAAAAGGAAAAAAACGCTATTCCGTATGTGGCAAATGATATCCTGGTGTTTCAGTCCAACCGTTCGGAAGTAGATACCATCCGGATCAAAGAGATCTTGGTTCGTAAACATCCACCAAACCTGGGCGATATGTTCTGGGCCAAAAACGTTGAGATCTTGCGGGTGCGATCAGATAAAGACTGCAAGAACTGTGACGAAATAATGACGGTTTCCAAACAAAACTACACCTCCGAAACCTTGGTTAGTTTTGATCTCATCCTGAATGGTAAAAGGTACTATCAAGGAACAGATCTCAAAGTACTCACGAAAAGGCATCCGGAACAACTGATCGTTAAAGGCGACACCTTGCAGGATGTGGTTCGGCTTGAGCGTACCACCACAAAATCCCATCCCGGACATGTGGACAGGATCTACTGGAGCAAATCGAGAGGTATTGTTCGTATTGATGTCGACGCGGGCTATTTCTGGGAAATGGTGAACCAATAACTCCAGGAAAACATCCTATCTCCGACTACAAAACCAAATTTCTTACCGTTTTGCAATTACCTGAAGATGTGTTACATTTGAGTAGAAGTGACATAGCCTCAAGATGTTACTTCTATGTAGACCCCAAATCTGAATGCTATGAAAACCTATCTATCCGTTCTGGTACTTTCCCTATGTACCTGTTATTTTGCAAACGCAGCCGACTACCACGTGGGGCCCGGACAACCATTGGCCACTATCGCCGAAGTCCCATGGGATGCACTCTCTGCCGGAGACAAGATCTATATCCACTGGCGCAGCAACCCCTATTTCGAAAAATGGGTGATCAATGCCCAGGGAACGGCCCAGAACCCCATCGAGATCATTGGCGTATCCGGTCCCAATGGGGAAAAACCCATTATCGACGGCAATGGAGCCGTAACTCCCACCTACCTCAACTATTGGGGCGAAGAACGAGGCCTCATTAAGATAGGTGGTTCCAGCATCCCTGCGGACGGACTCCCAAGCCATATCACCATAGAGAACCTGGAACTGCGTTCGGCCCGGCCGCCCTATAGTTTTACAGCAGATAACAACCAGACCAGCTCGTACGCCAGTAATGCAGCTTCCATTTATATCGAAAAAGGAGAACATATCGTCATCAGGAACTGTGTTATTCACGATTCCGGCAATGGAATCTTCATTGGAGCCTTCGACGGCGCCACCAAAGACATTCTTATTACCCGGAATTATATCTACGACAATGGTATAGAGGGAAGTATCTTCGAACACAACACCTATACCGAAGCCTTTGGAATAACGTATGAGTACAATCGTTTTGGTCCCTTGCGCAGCGGGGCACTTGGCAATAATTTGAAGGACCGATCTGCCGGGCTGGTCGTTCGTTACAATTGGATCGAAAGCGGCAACCGACAACTGGACCTGGTCGAGTCCGGATCGCCGGCGCTGTACAACGACCCCTCCTACGCCACCACCTATGCCTATGGGAACGTGCTCATCGAACCCGACGGGGCGGGCAACTCGCAGATCATCCACTATGGAGGTGATAACGGAACAACCTCCCAATATCGCAAGGGAAATTTTTACTTCTACAACAATACCGTGGTGTCGACCAGAAATTCCAATACTACCCTGGCGCGACTCTCGACCGTAGATGAGACCATGAATGCCTTCAACAATGTGATCTACACCACCAACAACGGAAACACCCTGGCAATGATCAATGGTGATGGCACCCTCAATATTGAACACAACTGGATAAAATCCAATTGGGTAGATTCGCACAGCGGAGGGGGCATTGTGAACGACCTGGGGACCAATATCGAGGGTTCAGATCCCCTATTCACAGATCTTGGCAATCAAAATTTCTATCCACTGGAGAATGCTCCTCTGGTCGATACCGGCATGGCGATTCCCGCAATTCACCTTCCCGACAACGACTTGATATATGAATACGTCCCGCATACCGACGGCGTCACAAAGAACATTGTGAACCTACTGGATATCGGGGCCTTCGAATACCAGCTTCCACTTTCCAACGGCGATCTCAACCTTAAAGAGATCATCTTGTACCCCAATCCCGGTACGTCTTTGGTTTTTTTGAAGAATATAGCAGAGGGAACTTTCCTGGGTGCCACATTCTATTCGATGAATGGACGGCTGGTTTTATTTTCTTCGGAAACCATTGTGGATGTTTCATCACTTGCTGGCGAGGTATATTTGGTGGTCGTCAAAGTATCCGGTACAACACAGATCTTTCGATTCGTGAAATCTTAACTCTTACAACGAGCACATGGGTGGTCATTACCACAGATAGATTTCAAGATTTTGGCTACCTTTAAGATCGCCACATTCCAATAGATGCTGGCTTCAACTTTTAGAGAACCACCTTATGGAAATAGTAAAATTAGCCGTCGAATGGGCCAAAGCCGAAGTATTTTCGGCACGATTTTTTATCCTATTCGCGCTTTTGTTTTTGATAGCGAGTATTGGATTCTGGCAGCTGGGCAAAACCGCCACAGCCAAGGCGTATATCATCCCTACCCTGGTGGCCGGGCTATTGCTGATGGCCGTTGGCCTTGGCATTTACGTTACCAACAAATCTCGCGTAACCAGCTTTGTCAAGGCCTATGAGGACAATCCTACGACCTTTGTACAATCGGAGATCGCCCGGACGCAAAAATCAATGAACGAATACAAAACCATCGTATTCAAGGTCATTCCGTTCATCATTGTAGCCGCAGCCCTCACTATAGTGTTTGTCGACAAGCCCTTGTGGCGAGCTATTTGCATTACTACCATTGGCATGATGATGGTTATCTTAATGGTCGACAGCAACGCCAATGCAAGAATTGAAGCGTATCACAAGCAGCTTGTGTTGGCAAATCAGTAGAATGAGCCCTCTGTTATTGGGCCGGTAAAGGAATATTTTTCTCGTGATAAACTTTTGGACAGGAGAATCTTTCGGATGGAACTCAAATCCGTTTCAAGATGAAAGAACGATTGAAAAACTACTCGAATTAAAAGGACCATAGATTTGATTATCACCCTATGAATTCCAACTCACATCTTGCTACCTCTATTTCATGACTCGTGAACTTCTAAAATCATTGTTGGAAGATTTTGTAGAGCGTTTTGAGACTGCTACAGAAGCGCACAAAAGATCTGTGCACTATCAATCAACTCTCAATATCACTCGGCAACTGCTGATCATGTATCATAACAAAAAAGCAGAAGAAAACAGGCAATTAATGATCCAATACTTCCAGGAAATTGAAAAGATTCAACTTCCGATTGGTCGATTGGAAAGTTTGAATCTCTTCGAAGATTACCTAATGAAAACCGGACAATTTTTGATCTACGAACGAGGATTTGCATTCGTTCAAGGCTCGAACACGATCAATATAGTGGTTGGGCTTATCTTGGATGCGGTGCTATTCTATTTCATGAAAGACCATGTTCCCATCTATGTGCCGATCGTCACAATGGTGCTACTTATCTATGCGAAATTTCGAAAACGTGCGTTGATAAAAGGCCAGAAATGCTTTGGATTGGAATATTAGTCAAGGCACCGCGCTACAAAATTCGAAACAAAATGACCAATTTTTCGTTACCTTCACAGCCTGAATAGCTGAAAACGATACCCAAAACTACCAGAACTAATAATTTATTCATGAACCACGATCTTGCCGAAATGGATACCCTGGATATTTTTCTATCCAATATATCGAAGGACGAATACGAATCCATCAAACATAAAATAGGACACCGAAAAGATAAACCTATGCCCCTATTGAGCTGGGGGTTTTTTATGGAGGCCTATCACAGAAGAATCGATGAAGCTCGCAAGAAAACTGATTTGGATACGGTACTTGCTTTTGCCAGAAAATTCGGATGGAAAAACGAACTTCAAGATACCTTTGATGAGCAAGATTATGAAGCACTCATCATCACGGATAAGGACCAAAAAATAATTTGGGTAAGCGATGGCTTTACTTCCATGACCGGGTATACGCGCTCCTTTGCCGTACAGAGAACTCCAAGGTTTTTACAGGGCGAACTAACTTCCGAAGAGACCAAACAAAGGATCAAAACAAACTTGGCACTCGACAAACCCTTCAAGGAAGTGATCATCAATCATAGAAAAGACAACTCCCCGTATAAGTGTGAAGTGCAAATAGTGCCTTTATACAGTAACAAAACAACACATTTTATTGCCTTCGAAAGACAGGTAGTATAAGGTAGTCTCGGTCAAAAAGTTCTTCTTATCGTAGCATTTTAGATACCCCCCTCTGCAATGGTGATAAGGAACGTTACTTAACCGGTTAACTCATTCCATGATTTTAGCTACCTTTAAGTGCTGCCGTTTTATCGAGCCTTATGATTCAAATGATCAAATCCATACTCATTTTGCTATGCATCACTTTGGTGCTTGCAGGTTGCGGTTGGGACCAAAAAAAGGCGGAAACTGAAAACAGCCGGCTGGAGTTGATCCCCGAACCCGATAAGGACCTGAGGGAGGCCTACGAACAGCAGCAAATGGAAAATTTAAAAAACAGCCTCTCGCTTTCTGCCATCTGCGTTGAATTTTCGATGGCGCTCATCGAATTTAAGGAGCTCCTCCAAGAAGAAAACTACGAGGTTTTGATCGAGGAACCACAGAACGACCTATGCTTCGGAAATGGAACCAATGATGGCGCCTATTTTTGTCTGCCGAAATCCAACTATGTGTCTTTCTTCGTCAAACGGAAGCACAAATTAGAAGGCATGCGAGACCATTGGTATCCTTCTTTTTCCGTGGCTGAAATTTGTTTTCAGGACGAAATGGCTTCCGCAGAAAACCTTAGACAGATCACAGCGGTGATAGAAGGAAACGACATTCAAAACGAGAAGAATTACGACTACCTCGTGCAAAATGGAAATAGGCTGATCTACGTGAGCTGTAATGCCAAAATATTTGAAGAACACGCCTTTTCGTTTAAAGCCCGGATCGAGGATATTATAAAGCGTAATCAATAATTAGAAGCGAGGACACTTTGTGTCCGGAGAAAGTCCAATCCGGGAAGAAAGCACAGAAGAATTCATAATAAACCAAAAAATGGAAGTTACTACCAAAAAGAATGAACAAGTCGCCAATATGGTATTTGCATCGATCTATCCGCATTACCTGAACAGAATTGTAAAAAATGGCAGGACCAAGGAAGAACTCGACCAGGTGATCGAATGGCTCACGGGCTTCGACCAAAACGCCTTGCAAAACATGATGGATGAGAAGGTCACCTTTGGAACCTTTTTTGAAAAGGCCAATATGCACCCCAATGCCCATATGATCAAAGGGGTGGTGTGCGGATACCGCATCGAAAACATTGCCGATGAGTTTGAAACCTACAAGCGTTGCAGACAAATGGAGAAGCTCATCGACGAACTGGCAAAAGGCCGGAAGATGGAAAAGATCTTGCGGGAGGCATAGGTTCGAATTTTACGACTATAATTCGCTATTGTGACATCTTGAGACAGCTCCATGAAGAAATTAATTTCTCCGCTCACGGTTTTCGCGCTCCTTTTGATGATTCCCATCGCTTATCTCTTTTTCGATTCAAGTGCGGATCTTCAAAGTAGCGGCGCTGGTTTTCTATGGATAGGACTTTTCGCTCTGGGAGTTCTGGCAGGAAGTATGCTCTTATTGGATATTATCTTAAGACGATTTGTCAAGAACTACTCCAATTTTTTATGGATCGAATTTGGCGTCGTTTTGATCGTGGTTGTTTTTTTATTGCTGAATTAATTTGGCAGGTTCGGCCAATAACGGACTAATTTTATACCAAATCATTGTACCAAATGTTTGCACTAAAAGAAGCCAAATCGACAGCGGAATTTGAAACAGGTGCGCAATTGTTCAAGGAATACGCGTTAGAAATTGCTATTGACCTTAGCTTTCAGGATTTTGAACAGGAACTACGAACTATAGAACACCAATATTCCAGACCTGAGGGAGCACTGATACTGGCTTTCAATAGGGAACAGTCACCTGTGGGTTGCGCAGGGATTCGAAGGCTGGAAACCAAAATATGCGAACTGAAAAGAATGTATATTCGCCAGCGTGCTCGTGGTCTTGGACTCGGCAAACAATTGATGCAGCAGTCCATTCAGTTTGCAAAAGAATTGGGATATGAACGAATGCGATTAGACACCTTACCCAGAATGAAGGCTGCCGTGCATTTGTATGAGAGCATGGGCTTTTACGAGATCGAGCCCTATCGCTATAATCCCATTGAGGGAGTGACCTACATGGAGGCCCAATTGTAGTGATGCCATGTATATTTAGAGTTCCAGTTTTTGATGATACATCATTGACCTAACTAATCGAAGCCTAAAAAAGAATGGTCCTTAAATAGAAAAGCAATGCACCAAAGAATACCAACCATAACCACAGAGCGCCTTCTTTTGCGTGAGATAGAAGATTCCGACCTGGAAAACATTTTCAAGGGCCTGTCAAATCCACGGGTGTTTGAACATTATGGCGTGCAATTCCATAGCTTGGAAGCTACTAAGGAACAAATGGCATGGTATGCGGACCCAAAACAACATTGGTGGGCCATTTGCGGTCACCAAGACGGTGAATTCTATGGTGCGGGTGGCCTCAACGATATTGATTTGAATGAGGGTAAGGCCGAGATTGGTCTCTGGTTGCTACCGGATCATTGGGGTAAAGGAATCATGACCGAAGTATTGCCGTTGATCGCCGATCACGGATTGAATTTTCTTAACTTGAAGCGCATTGAAGGGTTCGTTGAAACCGATAACCTCAATTGTAAAAGAGCCATGTCGAAACTCGATTTTCAACACGAACGTACCATCACCGATTTTGAAGTTAAAAATGGAAAAAACATCCATGTGGATGTGTACGCTAAAACTACCAACGAATGAATAAAATAATGGGAGCCCTGTTCATAGCTTGTTTGCTCACCGGCTGCAAGGAGAAGACTACTGTTTCAGAAGAAACAACCGAAAAAATAGCATTCAACCAGACCTTGGCGGATGAACTGAAAAGAATGGCGGAGGTGGACCAGATCGCTGCCTATGTTCCACAAGGCAAATATGAGAAACTCTCGAAAGAAGAATGGAATGCTTTTAAGGACAGCGTTTTTACGACCCATCAAAAACGACTGAAACAGCTCTTTGACCAACACGGATTTGTGGGCTTTGATCTGGCCGGAAAAGAAGGTTCTCAGAATTTTTGGCTCATGGTACAGCATTCCGATCACGATCCGGATTTTCAGAAGGAAGTGTTGGAAAAGATGAAGATCGAAGTGGATCGAGATAATGCATTGCCCAGTAACTACGGATTGCTGGTGGATCGCGTTCGACTCAATACAGGTGGAAGGCAGGTGTACGGTACCCAGGTGACCTACAACATGGAAACGGGACAGGCCTATCCTAAAAACTTAGAGGATAGTATCAACGTAAACCAAAGAAGGAAATCTATTGGATTAGAACCCTTGGAAGCGTATTTGAACGACATGTCCCAAATGCACTTCGAAATGAACAAAGAATATTATACGAAGAAAGGTGTTTTGGAGCTAAAACGGTACCCCACGGCTCAATAGAAACAGTTGTTGAATTGATGAAATTGAAAAGGCTATGAGCGATTATAAAGTACCACCCAACGCACGCATAGGGCATGTGCATTTAAAGGTTTCCGATCTGGATCGGTCGTTGGATTTTTACCATGGCCTGCTTGGTTTTGAGATCACCACCAAACTAGGCAACCAGGCCGCCTTCATATCGGCGGGCGGCTATCACCATCACATTGGATTAAATACATGGTATAGTAAAAATGGCCCTAACCCTGCTCAAAACAGCACCGGATTGTTTCATACCGCTATCGCATACCCTACGCGGAAGGATCTCGCACGCATACTTCAGCGACTGAGGGATCACGGACAAGCCCTAACCGGTGCGGCAGACCATGGCGTTTCGGAGGCACTCTACCTCGACGATCCGGATAAAAATGGTGTAGAGTTATATTGGGACAAGCCCATCGAAGAGTGGCCAAAAAATGAAGATGGATCGCTGCATATGTACACCCGACCATTGGATCTCGAAGCATTGCTGAGAGAATTGGAATAACCCCCGTTTAAAACCCTGGAATTATGATAAATCAATTAGTATTTACCGTGGAAATTGAAGCAAAGAGCGAAACCATCTGGAATGCCTTATGGGATGATCAGGCCTATCGTCAATGGACGGCGGTCTTTTTTGAAGGGTCCTACGCCGTTTCCGACGGTTGGATAGAAGGTAGCATTGTCCACTTTCTGGCGCCCGGCGAAAATGGCATCTATAGCAGGATAGAAAAGCATAGCCCAAATCGCTATATAGAATTTAAGCACATAGGGAATGTGATCAATGGAGAAGAACAGCCCCTGGACGAAGAAACAAGAAAATGGTCGGGAGCAACAGAGTCGTATCAACTGATCCAGGGAGAGCGTTCCTATACGCTCAAGGTGGAGATCGATGTGATGGATGAGCATCTCGAATCTATGAGCGATGCCTTTCCAAAAGCGCTGGAAGTGATCAAGAACAATTGTATCGGCTAACGCTTTCGGCAAAATTCAACAATTTCACTACCTTCAATTCATAAATTCTCTGTTGCAAACGCAATATGCCTAGTGCATTACGGATTGCTTCAGAAAGAACATGAACGCCATGATTCCGATACACACCCAATACGATGAGGCAGAAACATTGGTTTTCCCAAATGCCATCACGCTAAAAATTCTTCTATCCGGAAAACACACCCAGGGGAACCAGGCCATTTTTGAGGACATTGTTGAACCCGGTGTTGGTCCGGGAAGGCATATTCATCATCAACAGGACGAGGTGTTCTTTTTTTTGGAAGGAAATTTTGTGGCCGAGATCGACGGAGTGCTTTTTCATTTTAAACCCGGTGATGTGGCATTTGTTCCCAGAGGCACGGTACATGCGTTTAAGAATGTGGGTACGACCAGAGGGCGCCTGCGATATGTATTTTCACCTGCGCTCAGCATAGAAGAGATGTTCCGGGAGTTTTATTCGGCATTGGAAAAAGGAGAATTAACTCCCGACAAAATGGCTGCGATCTCTGAAAATCACGGGCAGGAATTCGTTGGCCCACCACTATAATGCATCCTTTACTAAAGCTTTAGGACGTCCAATTCCCTCAAAATTATTAACTTGAATTCAAATTTTCTTCCGGTGTTTGAAGATTGGACGGTGTGATAGTTTCGGACCGGTGGCAACCATTTATAAGAAATGAAGCACGTGAAAAAATATCTTGCAGAAGGATTGCTTATTGTTTTTAGTGTGCTTTTTGCCTTGTTCATCAATAAGATATTCGACGATCATAAGACCAAAGAGAAAAAGGACATTGCGATAGAAAGTATTCGTAAGGAACTATATCGCAATGAATCCATTGTTGAGCAATGGAAAGTTCGTCACGTGGAAATGAGAGATCGGATCTCTGATATTCTGGAAGGTAGAAATGACAGTCTCAAGGCCAAATTACAATCTTATGAATATCTGAATCTGGGCGTAATTACCAACAATGAAAGTCTGATAGATGCCATTCTCACCACGACAGCCTGGGAATCGGCCAAATCCACCGGAATTGTAGCCGAATTTGATTTTGAGACGACACAAAGGCTCACCCATGTGTATTCCATGCAAGAGGTGCTCACAGATAGGACCCTGGCCAAAATATTGGATTATTATTTTGATACCAGTGCTCACAATATGGAGAACATCGATCAGGTACTTATCCAATTTCAATTGCGATTTTGGGAATTGACGGGACAAGAGGAATTAATGGCTACCTTGTATCGAGAAGCTATCGAACAAACAGAGGAATAGTCGAAGTGCGCTGAACAACTGAAATGATAAAAGCTCAATAGTCAATATATGACATTCTACGAACAGGAAATAAACAGGATCCGCGAAGCGATCTATTCGAACGAAGGGCAAGTGAACACCGCGATCGGGATTCGAAATTTCATTGAACAGAACTACGAATCGGATCTCAATCTGGAGATATTGTCGAAAATGCAGTTTGTTTCCAAATATCATTTGATACGCTTGTTCAAACAATACTACGGTCAGACCCCCAGGCAGTACCTCATCGACAAGCGCATCGCCAAAGCGAAAGAACAGCTATCAAAAGGGATGTCTGTGACCGAAACTTGTTTTGCGGTAGGATTTAGTAGCCTGGGCTCGTTTAGCACCTTATTCAAGACCCGAACAGGTTCTTCTCCCGGTGCGTATCGAAAAGCGCAACTTTCAAGAAGTAATTCCAAATCCTGAGTTCGATCTTAGCAACCAACTTAATACCACAATCACATGAGAATAACGGTCCTTAGTATTCCTGTCATGGATCAGGAAAAAGCATTTCAATTTTATACCAAGAAACTTGGATTCCTAAAGAAGAAAGATCAACCCTTGGATGGTGGCCACCGCTGGCTCACACTGGTCTCAAAAGACGCTCAGGATGGCCCGGAACTACTGCTGGAGCCAGGCCCACTACATTTCGAACCCTGCAAGGTATTTCAAGATGCCCTTAGAGAGTCGGGTATTCCCTGGACGGGATTTGAAGTGGACGATGTGCAGGCCGAGTATGACCGACTCGTGGATCTTGGCGTCGAGTTTAGCGTAAAACCCACAGAAATGGGGACGGTGAAATTTGCCGTGTTCAATGATACCTGCGGAAATAACATCCAGATCATGGAACTCCTCTAACATAAAAAATCAACATCATGAATAGAATCGCAATCGTACTTTGTCTGGCGCTCTTGTTAGGCAGCTGTACTAATAATCATTCGAAGACGACTAATGATCTGGCCTTGCTTCCTGTAGAAACGAATAATCCAAAAGAGCCTAATTTGTCTCCACCCAACGGATCGACCGGGAAGTTGCGTACGTTTCTCACCTTTCAGAATAGCGATGCCGAAGAGGCTATGAACTTCTATGTGGCGTTGTTTGAAAATTCAAAAGTTACCAGTGTGCAACGGTATGGCAAAGAAGGCCCTGCCAAGGAAGGCACCATCCTGTATGCCACCTTCGAACTCAACGGTATTCCTTTTGCCTGCTGCGATAGTTATATCAAGCACGAATGGGATTTTACTCCAGGGGTATCAATATTTGTCGATTGCAATTCCGAAGAAGAAATAACAACGCTGTTTGAGAAGCTTTCCGAAAACGGCAGTGTGCTCATGCCTCTTGGTAACTATGGTTGGAGTAAGAAGTTTGGATTTGTGGAGGACCGTTTCGGTGTTTCCTGGCAGCTGAATTTAAATTAAGAGCACCGTTACCCG
>JBCCHR010000040.1:0-13057 GCA_039028655.1 Bacteroidota bacterium | reverse complement strand
TAATGCTTTCCTGGCCTTTTACATCCGCAAAATCGAATTCAGGATTTTTGAGTTGTTCGAAGAATTCGGATAGAAGATCGATCTTCGAGACTTGCAATTGGGATTCCGCAGTAAAAAAATCGATCACCTCTTTGAACTCCTCCACTCCATACACATCGAGACCTTCTACAATGGCTGCTTCCTTGGCATTCTGTTTGGGAAGGATAAAACCCTTGAAACCTTCCTCCTTTGCCTTAATTGCGATAGGCAGGGCCCCACGAATGGGTTGCAGGGAACCGTCCAGCGACAATTCGCCCATGATGATGTAGTTGTCCAGGGATTCTTTTTGCTGAATTTGCCCCGTCGAAACCAGGATGCCCATGGCCAACGGCAGATCGTAGGCCGACCCTTCCTTGCGCATATCGGCCGGGGACATATTTAAAATGAGTTTTTTACCGGGAATTCTGAAATCGTTGTTCTGAAGAGCAGCGGCAATTCGATAATTACTCTCTCTAACTGCATTGTCGGGCAGGCCCACCAAATGGTAGCCTACTCCGGTATCTGTATTTACTTCGATGGTGATGGTCGTAGCTTCCACGCCCAACACAGCACTCCCATACACTTTTGTAAGCATGCGTAAGTCCAATATTTAATGGGGGGAGTACGTAGTAGAGCTGTAAATGTACAGAAAATTAGTCGATCATCGAGGACGATACCAGATCATTTTTGATGGCAAAGATCACCAACCCGGCAATATTCTTTACCTGGGCTTTCTCAAGGAGGTTTTTACGATGCACTTCCACGGTTCGCTTGCTAATAAATAGTTTTTCGGCAATTTCCTGGGAAGTAAGTTGCCGGCAGATCAATTCGAGGATCTCTTTCTCTCGCGGCGTGATGAACTCCTCATCGAATACAGTCTTCATCTCGTTCTTACTGCCGCTATTGTGCAAGCCCTTGATGGCCTTGAGCACCGCACTGTCGTAGTAGAATCCATTAAAGTAGACCTGCTTGATGGTGTGCAATACCTTGTTGGAGGGGGAATTTTTAACCAGATAGGCACAGGCACCCACGTCGATCATGTTTCGAATAAAGGGCTTGGTATTGTAGGTAGTCAAGGCAATGATGCTGATCTCCGGATAGGCCTTGTGAATGGTCTTGGTGGCCTCCACCCCATTGAGCTCGGGCATTTTGATATCCATGATAATGATATCGGGCAAGCGTTCGGCAGTAGCCAGAAACTCCAACAGCTCTTTTCCATTGCCTGCTTCAAAAACGATATTGATATCGGTATCCCGAGAAAGAATGTACGAAAGCCCTACTCTGAAAAGCTCCTCATCGTCTGCCAACACCAAGTTAATTTGCATGCTTCGCCTGTGTTTTTAATAGTACGGACAACCCTTTTCCCGGACTTGACTGAACGTCGAGTACGCCAGCAAGGATCATGGTCCTGTTTTCAATTCCACTCATCCCAAGGCCCTTCGCCTTCTTGGCAGCATCGACATCAAAGCCTTTACCGTTGTCCTGATACTGTAAAGATAAAAGGTTTTCTTCAGTATTCAAGTGTAAATTAACGTGCGTTGCCTCCGAATGCTTGATCGAATTGTTCATGAGTTCCTGGACAATTCGGAACACGTGTAGCTCGTTGCTGGAGCTCAAAAACTCTTCAGAATAATTCAACTCGTATTCCAATTGGAACTTCCCCGTCTCGATAAGCTCCTCGCAGAGTTCTTCGAGTGCAGCGGTGAGTCCGAATTTCTCCAGGGTTGCCGGAAGCAGATCGTGCGCAATACGTCTTGAGTTCTCCAATACGTTGGAAGTCATCCCATAAATAAGGCCTCCTATCTTCTTGGTCTCCTCAGGCGGAATGGCACCATCAGTGAGCAAATGCGCGTTGAGCGATACCACGTTCAATTTTGAGCTTATCGCATCATGCAGGTCCTGGGCAATTCGCTTCCGCTCCTCCTCCTGGGTGATGATGGTAGAACGCAGCAATTCCTTTTGATGGGCAATCTCCATATTGGCATTGTCCAGTTCGGCCTTGATGATGCGTCGGCGCGAAAAATAGAAAAACAGCACGATGGCAATGGACATGAGCAACAGCAATCCAATGGGAATGAGGATCAAGTCCATGATCTCACTGTTCTCTACAAAATGTTCCTGGGATATCATAGTTCTAGGTTACCAAAATGCGAGGTTTCCAAGGAAACCTCGCATATGCATGATCACACAGCATTTGGCTTGTTATAAGCACAATTTTTGTTTTTTTCTTCGGAATTCATCCTGCCAGTTTCTTTGAATTAGGGCGATAGTTCCGAAACCATTCTACAAAGAACAATCCCTGAAGTAGTAAATACAGTACGGCGTTCAAGTCGTTGAGAAAACGCGACACATATCGTGGCACTTCGATCTCGAACACAAGATTGCCGAAGGCGAAGATGATCACGCTGGACAACAAATAAATGAACATTCCGATATTCACTAAGATGAATTCGTTCTTCTTCGATAGCGATTGGTACAAATACCAGAGCGCAATGAGCACCAACACGGTTTGCGTTAATGCGATACCCAGGGCATTGTACTTATCATACAATTCCGGATCGTTGATGTACTGATATCCCAAATACACGAACACTACTCCCATCACCCATAAGATCCACTTCTGCTTCATGAGGTAATAATAAAAAAGCGAAAGGGTCGCAAACTGGGAGATGTAGTAATAATGGGACAGGAATAAATTGTTTTCAGATTTAATCCGTACCAGGTAGAATGACAACACCTGAATGATACAAATAAGGATCAAATAGGCGGTCAGACATTGGTAGGCCTTACTTTGCTTGGTAAAACTAAGCAAGTATACAATCGATAAAACTATCGAAAGCACAATAGTAATATCAACAACGATCCGAATCATCTGCTACTGGTTAAGCGGACTATTATTGTTGTCGCAATACGTGGGACACGGCAGGGTAAAGTCCCATATACTGTAATTTGGATTGATCGATGGCAACATGTCGTTGTAATCGGTGTTGCCGGGTGTCGTGGTGTCCTGGGTGGTCCCAACGATCACCAGCTTTTCCATATTCTTCGTAGCATCGAATCCCAAATAGGCGCGTACCATAGGATGTCCTCCCTGGTTCATTACCTCGCTGGCTGCTCCAAGTAGATCGGCCACGGGAATGAGAAATGCCTTTACCGATCCGGAGGCTACTCGGGCCCGGTATGCACTGGTCCAGTCAATAGCGGTTTGTTCGTCAATTTTGTCGTCTGTTGCACTCATAATTCTAAATTTAAAGGTTACTAATAGATATTGATTTGTATTGAGTTCTTATCCTAAGCATGTAGGCAACCCCTTGGGTTGTAATGTTTGAAAATAGGCATGCAGGGAGGACTGGGGAGATTTTTTAGATTGATTGGTTAGTAAGTAAGCTGCTAAAAACAACTGCCTACCGACACGAAAATTCTCCTAAAAACCTCCGTAATCTTATGTAGACAGACCTTGTTATTTGCATAAAAATAGGAAAACCTAAAAGAAAAAAACAAGGTTTTGAGATTAATTATTGCGGAATCGCAATCTATGTGAAGACCAGTGTTTATAAGGTGTTACGTCAAAACCGTAACTAAAGTAAGGCTAGTCCTTACTGTGATTTTTGGACTTTTTTCACCAGCAGTTCCGAAGACCTGTTACCAGTAGAACGAGCCGAATTGCCTTCGATGGCATCCAGGGTTCCCTTGGCCAGTTTTTTGCCCAATTCTACACCCCACTGATCGAAGCTAAAAATATTCCAGATCACTCCCTGAACAAATAGTTTGTGCTCGTACATGGCAATCAAACTTCCCAAGGTCGACGGCGTGAGTTTCTCGATCAGGATGGTGTTGGAGGGTTTGTTTCCTTCAAATTCCTTGAAGTTGTTTTCCACGTTTTCGCCATAGGTACCCATCAACAAGGCCTCCGACTGGGCGATGCAATTGGCCAACAATTTGTTTTGATGGTCTTCCTTACCATGCAGCGAGGTGCGATATGCTATAAAATCGGTTGGTATCAACTTGGTTCCCTGGTGCAATAGCTGAAAAAAGGCATGTTGGGCGTTAGTGCCGGTACTGCCCCACACAATGGTCCCGGTTTGGTAATCGATCGCATCTCCATTTCGATCTACCCGTTTTCCATTGCTTTCCATCACCCCCTGTTGCAGGTAGGGCACCAGTTTCTTGAGGTATTGCGAATATGGTACCACGCATTCCGTCTCGCTTCCGAAGAAATTATTATACCAAACCGATAGCAACGCCAGAGTTACAGGAATGTTACGCCCGAAGGGAGTCTCCCGGAAATGTCGATCCATTTCGTGCGCACCGCGAAGCAAGGCCTCGAAATGATCATAACCAACCGTACATGCAATGGACAATCCAACCGAACTCCACAAGGAAAATCGACCACCCACCCAGTCCCACATCGGGAACATATTCTCTCTGGCAATGCCAAATGCATCAACGGCGGCTTCGTTGGTTGAAACCGCGACGAAGTGTTTTGCAATGGCATCTTCACCAGCATTTTGGAGGAACCAATTACGCACAGTGGTCGCATTGGTCAACGTCTCCTGGGTGGTAAAGGTCTTGGAAACCACGATAAACAGCGTGCGCTCCCAATCCAGTTTTTTAAGCACCTCCGAGGTGTGGTCGCCGTCCACGTTCGAAATAAAGTGTACGTCCAGGTGATTGCGATAGTACATCAGCGCATCGCATACCATATCCGGACCCAGGTCGCTTCCTCCTATTCCGATATTAACCACGGCCTGTATGGTTTTACCGGTCGCTCCTTTCCAGGTTCCGTCGGTAATTCGTTGACTGAATGTTTTTATTTTCTGAAGCGCTCGCGCTACTTCGGGACGTAAGGCCTCAAAATTACGCAGTTCGGTATGTCCAACGGCACGCCCCTCGGTTTCGTTAATGGTCATACCCTCGAATTGCGCTTTGATGGCCCCTTCCAGTTCCACTTCCCGGGCCAACTCCAGCAATAACTCCGAAGTAGTATTGGTGATCCGGTTCTTTGAAAAATCCACATAGAAATCCTGCCATGAGATGGCCATATCATTGGCCCTCGACGGCTCTTCGGCAAACATGTCCTGCATTGTACTCGAACGCATCTCTTCGAAGTGCGCTTCAAGTTTTTTCCATGCTGAAGTTTGGGTGGGATTTATCTTTGGAAACATAGTTGCAAATAAGGTGTTCGGCAAAGGGGGATCATGACGTCCTCACCGCTGCCAAAAAATTTTTCGAAAGGTACCAAATTTGAACCGATAGATGGAGACATCTCAGGTATTTTATAAGAAGACCAAGATCTGAGAACATTACACCTGAGTGCCTAGCTTGTGCTTTCGGTAGTATTCGATCAATCCGTCGATAGGTCGGCGAACGATCTTCCCTAATTCCAGCTGATAAGGCACCATGGCATCGCGAATCATTTCTTCTGAAAAGTGAGCGATAGAACCTATGAAATGGATGGGAACATTCTGTGCTTCTTTGTAACACATTACTCGCAATTCCAAAAACTTGGTCATCCCCTCGCTGATCAGTTTGTAGAAATAGCCATTGACCTCTTCCGAAGTAAAAATAAACTCCGCAAAGGAGGCCAAATAGGTGTTGGGATTCGGCATTTTATACAAGTGATTCTTGATCACATCGGCATCAAGGTCGAATCGCTTACCAAATTGTTTCGCCAGTTTCTGGGGCATTTTTTGATAATAATAATCTCGAATGAGTCGCTTTCCGAAGTAATTACCACTCGCTTCATCCATCAAAACGTATCCCAGGGAGGGTACATGCGTATGGATCTGTTCACCGTCGAAGTAACAACTATTCGATCCCGTACCCAGTATACAAACGATGCCGGGTTCGGTGGTAGCGGCATATACGGCTGCCAACAGGTCCTCGTTAACAGAGACCGTCGCATTTACGAAGATGTCGTCCAACACTCGGTGGAAGATCTTACGAGGCGATTCAGTTCCACAACCTGCACCGTAGAAGTCCACGGTTTCTACGGTCTGGAATACCTGACTCAACTCGTAGTTGGCCCGAATCCGTTCGTACAATACGTCCTCCGGAACCACAGCCGGGTTCAATCCCAGAGTTCGTGCCTTGAGCACGACTTCTCCGTTGGGATCCAGCAGGATCCAATCGCATTTGGTTGAGCCACCGTCGGCAATTAAGGTCATACTTTAATTAAATTGATGCAACATAGACAGCCAGATCGATCAGCTTGGCCGAATAACCATATTCATTGTCATACCAGGCTACCAATTTAAAGAAATTGTCGTTAAGTGCAATGCCTGCATTGGCATCGAAATTACAGGTATTTGCGTCGCTCACAAAATCTTGTGATACCACGGGGTCCTCAACATAATCGATCACCCCTGCATAGGCACCGCCGGCAGCTTCCATGAAAAGTGTTTTGATCTCATCATAGGTAGCACTTTTCTCGGTTCGAACGGTTAGGTCGACCACCGAGACATCGGCCGTAGGCACTCGAAACGCCATTCCTGTAAGTTTACCAGTCAAACTGGGAATTACCTTGGTTACAGCCACAGCTGCTCCTGTGGTAGACGGAATGATATTGTTTAAGGCACTTCGCCCAAGACGATAGTTCTTTTTGGACGGGCTGTCTACGGTATGTTGGGTCGCGGTTGCCGCGTGGATCGTGGTCATGAGTCCTTCAACGATCCCCAGGTTGTCGTGAATTACCTTGGCCATTGGAGCCAGACAATTGGTCGTACACGAAGCATTAGACACGATCGTATCTTCGGGTTTTACATCCTGGTGATTCACTCCCATTACAAACATAGGTGCATCCTTGGATGGGGCAGAGATCACTACCTTCTTCGCTCCAGCCTCCAGGTGTGCGTTGGCCGTATCGAGCGTAGTGAATATTCCTGTACAATCAATGATAATTTCGGCTCCCACGGCATCCCATTTAAGATCTGCAGGATTGCGCTCGGAGGTCACACGGATCGTTTTGCCATTGACAACGAGGTTACCCCCAACTACTTCGACGGATCCGTTGAACTTACCATGAACCGAATCGTACTTAAGTAAGTAGGCCAAATGCTCCACCGCCAAAAGGTCGTTAATTCCAACTATTTCCAGCGAGTCGTTTTCCGCCGCAAATCTAAAAGCTATTATTCCTATTCGGCCAAAGCCATTAATTCCAATTTTCGTCATAGATCTTTCTTGCCAGTGCAAGTTTTTTTTGTGTTAGTAATAAAATTTTCGCCGGAACGGTTCTATTGTTCCGATGCTTCCCAAATTCTTGGGTTATTATTATGTTTTATATTGAAGTAATATCGGCTACCCGAATCAAATCCAGGTCGATTTCGTTCTCACCTTTGATGGCTACTTCAAAAGGAACAGATACAATTTTATTATGAGAAATACCGATCATCACATCTCGTTCACCTTTCATGAGCGCATCCACCGCACCAACTCCAAGTTTGCTGGCCAAGACCCGGTCGTAACAACTGGGCGAACCTCCACGCTGGATATGGCCCAGCACAGTAACTTTGATCTCGTATTGATGTAAGTTCTCCTTCATATAATCGGCCAATTCCAGGATATTCTTTCCAATTTGGTCTCCTTCGGCCACCACCACGATACTGGAGGTCTTTCCCGATTTCTTGGACCGTCTCAACGAGGCGATCAATCGGTCTCGTCCCATATCCTGTTCCGGGATCAGTATTTCTTCGGCACCGGCTCCAATACCGGCGTTCAAGGCAATATCGCCGGCATCACGCCCCATCACCTCCACAAGGAAAAGTCGGTTATGTGAGTTGGCTGTATCACGGATCTTATCGATCGCCTCTACTACGGTATTCAAGGCCGTATCATATCCAATGGTGTAGTCGGTTCCGTTGATGTCGTTGTCGATCGTACCCGGAATCCCCACAATAGGAAAGTCGAATTCTTCATTGAAAATCTTGGCACCGGTAAATGTTCCGTCACCACCAATCACCACCAAAGCATCCACCTTGCTTTCCTTAAGGTTGTCGTAGGCCTCCTGTCTACCTGCACGTGTTCGAATTTCTTCGGAACGGGCCGATTTGAGAAAAGTTCCTCCTCGATTGATCAGGTTTTTCACAGACCGTGGACCCAACTCTTTGAAGTCGCCTTCAATAAGGCCTTGAAGGCCACGAAACACGCCAACGCATTCCAATTCATGATAGGCACAAGCCCGCACCACTGCTCGAATGGCAGCGTTCATTCCGGGAGCGTCTCCACCGCTTGTAAGTACAGCAATTCTCTTGATTGTTTCGCTCATTAGTGTAAAATTATGTCATAAAATTTACATAACAAACGATAATCGAAACGATAACGTTTTCGAAAAAGGCAATTTTAGAAGTTGCCTAAAATTTAGGGGTGAAAATTGAGAATTAGCCCGAAAATCAGGCTCCTACAGCCCGTTTGGACTCTTTAGTCCTCCACCGCTTCAAACAAAACCACTCCCGAAGGGGATGCATACGACACCATGCCATTGGCTACGGTAACCTCCTTACCGGCATAGGCATCCTTTAATCGAGTACCATCCTCGAACACTCCTCCAACGGGTATTTGCTGCTCAGTCTCGTCCATACCCAGTGCAACGAGCACTTTGTCTTCCAGCGAATCCTGGGTGTAGGTTCTTGTAAATACGTAAGGACTTTCCGAGATCATACGATGCACTCCGGCACCTATGGCCATATGGCGTTGCCTGAACTGTCCTAATTTCTGCCAATGCGAGAGAAGTTTTTGTGCCTCCAGGTCGTTCTTCATGCCATCCCAATCCATGGACGAACGCAACGTAGCATCGCCATTGGTTCCTTCGATAAGAAGGGATCGACCTGCTTCATCTCCATAATACACCTGTGCGCTTCCCGGCGCCAGGAGCAGGCGGATGGCGCTCTCGTAGGTTTTCGAACGATCCTTGTCGTATGGTTGACCATCGTCATGGGAGGAAACATAACTCAGGGTTCCATAGCCATCCATTTCATTGTTAAGGATGTCGGAATAGCTACTAAAGATATCTTCATAGCTTCGCTCATCCGAGGAACGAAGATCAAAATTGATCAGGGCGTCGAAACTATTTCCGAAGTAATCCACCTTCTTATCCCCAAAATCGTATTCCTGGCCATTTTTGACGTTGTAAAAATATACTTCACCTACCATATAGAAAGGAGTGTCGTCCATCACCAACTCCGGATTCGCATTCCTCCACTGCTCAAAGGCATAATCACATTCGGCTCGGAACTCTTCCCACACATACTCTTCGGTGTGTTTAACAGTATCCACCCTGTACCCGTCGATGCCGTAGTCGGTAATAAAATCGGTGAGCCATTTCATAATGTAAAAGCGGGGAGCACGAGGATGACCGGTGCGCTCGAAAAAGGCATCGAGTTCGGCTACCTCGGCGTCGTAACGCCCTTCTTCCTTCCATTTCGTAACCAGGGCGGGAGGCAACTCCACCGGAGCATCGCTTTCGGTAAGAATGTCCGGAAGATTCTCCACCAGGGTGCATTCGATGGTAGTTTCGTAGGAGGTGAATTCGCACTTCGGTGACGTTCGAACCCAACTTTCCGGCCATACACCATCCTCTTCGGTAGCAGGACCTGTATGGTTGATCACTGCATCCAACAGGATCCGAATTCCGTTTTCATGAGCTACTTCCACCAATTCCTTGAGATCGGCTTCAGTGCCGAAGTTGGGATCCAAAGATGTCCAATCCTTGGTCCAGTATCCGTGATACCCATAAGTAAACCCCGTACCTTCGTCTGTGCCGGCGTGAATCTGCTCCACCAGGGGAGTCAGCCAAATGGCATGGATGCCCAGATCGTTAAAATACCCTTCTTTGATCTTTTGAGTAACTCCTTTGATATCACCACCTTCAAAACCACGTAATACGGCAGTTTCCTGATCTCTTCCAAAGTTCACATCGTTGGAGGTATCCCCATTGTTAAAACGATCCGTCAATAGAAAATACACCGTGGCTCCTTCCCAGGTAAAGGCAACCGTTTTGGTCTCCTCCTCGATCGGGATGTTTTCCGGTTCCTTACTGTGTTCCTTACATCCTGTGAGCAGAAGAGCGGTGAATAAAGAAAGTAATACTAATGATCTCATATGGATAAATTTTGTGTTAGATTAGTCTTGAATTGTTTGCGATCGCCCATTAACGACGATTTCAAGCGGTGCTCCTTCCAAAAGGCTAAAGGTACTTCCTTCTTCAGAAACCAATACCTTGACAACCCTATCTCTGAAGTTCACCTTGAACGAATAACTATCCCATTGTGTTGGGATCTTGGGTTCGAAAGTGAGCTTTCCATCTCGAACTCGCATGCCTCCAAATCCTTCCACGATGCTCATCCAGGTCCCTGCCATGCTGGTAATATGACAACCTTCTTCCACTTCCTTATTATAATCGTCCAGATCCAATCGGGAGGTGCGCAGGTAAAATTCGTAGGCCTGATCCATTCTATCCAACTTGGCGGCTAAAATGCTGTGAACACAGGGAGAAAGGGACGATTCATGCACCGTAAATGGTTCGTAAAAATCGAAATGCCGTTCCAGTTCCTCATCAGTGAACTGATCTTCGAAGAAATAGAAGCCCTGTAAGGTGTCGGCCTGTTTGATATAAGGGGATCGCAGGATCTTGTCCCAGGACCATTTTTGATTGATCGGTCGCTGGGACGGATCAAGATCAGAAACAGTTACCAGTTCTTTATCCAGGAACCCGTCTTGCTGTAAATACACCTGATGGGTGTCACTATATGGATAATACATCCCATCGGCCACTTTTAACCAATCTGTTGTTTCCTCCTTCGTTAGTTTGGTCTTCGCCACAATGCGCTCATAGTCTTTCGGATACGAGGTGGCAACCATTTGTAATTGCTCTTCAGCATAACGAATACTCCAGGCGGCCAAATAGTTGGTGTAATGATTATTGTTTACGTTGTTCTCATATTCGTTGGGCCCGGTCACGCCAAGGATCACATATTTTTTCCTGGCTTCGCTAAAGCTGGCTCTCTGATGCCAGAATCGCGCTACTCCTATCAATACCTCCAATCCCATTTCCGGGATGTAATCGAAATCACGCGTGTATCTCACATAATTGAAAATCGCAAAAGATATCGCGCCATTTCTGTGGATCTCCTCAAAGGTGATCTCCCATTCATTATGACATTCTTCTCCATTCATGGTCACCATGGGATACAAGGCGGCTCCATTGGAAAAGCCCAGTTTCTCCGCATTCTCCATCGCTTTTTCCAGGTGATTGTAACGATACTTCAGCAGGTTTCTAGCGACTTGAGGATCCTTGGTGGCCAAATAGAACGGAAGGCAATATGCTTCGGTATCCCAATACGTACTCCCACCGTATTTCTCACCGGTAAAGCCCTTGGGACCAATATTGAGCCGTGCATCCTTCCCCAAATAGGTTTGGTTGAGTTGAAAAATATTAAATCGGATTCCCTGCTGTGCCTTGACATCGCCTTCGATGGTGATATCGGCCATTTCCCAGATCCTTGCCCAGGCTTGTTTTTGCTCCTCCAGCAGTGCCTGATAGCCCGCCTCTTTGGTACCAGCGATGGTCTTTTTTGCGGCGGCGACGAGCGAATCGGCCGGATGCTGCAAGGAAACGGTGTAACCGCCCATTTTCTCAAGCGTGGCAGTTTGCCCCTGCTTCACGTCGAGCGCATAACGGGCCTTGATGCATTTTGGTTTTTCTTCGGAAGTAAATTTGGCCGCTGTCTCAATGTCGTCTAATAGCACACGATGGTGCATAAAGGTACAAACGTCAAATTCGGTTTTCATGGTCCGACTCCGAAGGAAGGCACTGTTCTTTTCTTCGGAAAGTTCTAGTATCTCCCAGAACTTGTCGTCCCAGTTGCTATCCTCATTGGTGATCCCACCATCGATATAAGGCACCAGTTCGATGCTGGCATCCCGATTTAAAGGCGTTACATTATATCGGATAACTCCTAGCTCGTCCCGGTCGAGCAACAACAATCGCGTGCTCTCTACCTTTACTGCTGTACCGTTTTGGAGTGTGGCTTCGAAGGAACGTCGATACCAACCTTCTTCCATATTCAGTTCTCTTCTAAAATGACTTACGTCCTCGCAGGTGTCCAGGTCCAATAAATCACCATCGATCACCACCTGGATTCCGATCCAGTTAGGAGCATTCAACACCTTTGCGAAATACTCCGGATAGCCGTTTTTCCACCAACCAACCCGTGTTTTGTCCGGATAGTAAACACCGGCAATATAACTCCCCTGGAAGGTGGGACCGCTATAGGTCTCCTCAAAATTCGCTCGTTGCCCCATGGCACCATTTCCAAGGCTAAAAAGGCTCTCAGACGATTTTACCAAAGCGGGATCAAATCCTTCTTCTATGATGCTCCAGGGATCTGGCTTGATATATTCTTGATTCATAATCGCAATTTAATCATCGGGAAGTGTTCCTTAAACAGGCTTCCCCATCTTCATATTATAGGTTACTCAAAAATTCGTTGGATATTTCAGTGAAGTCGGCAAATACATAATCGGCCTCGTGCAGCACCTCTTGACTGCCAATCCCGATACTCACCATCCCGGCCGCATTGGCGGCCTGAACACCCGCCACCGCATCTTCAAAAACCACACAATCCTCAGGAGATCGATCAAGTTGGGAAGCCGCCAGCAGGAACACCTCGGGGTCGGGCTTGGCCTTGGTCACGTTGGTCCCATCCACAATGGCATTAAAATGGTCGAACAGCTGTACTTTTTGCAAGATGGTTCGCGCATTCTTACTGGCCGAACCCAATGCGATGAGGCTCCCCTGTCCCTTCACATAAGCGATAAGACGCTCTACGTCCGGGAGGATCTCGTCGCGATCCATTTTGGATATATATTGTAAATATTCGTTGTTTTTTTGCTCCATCAACGATTCAAATTCCGACTCGGAAAGCGAAATGCCCGACCACTCCAAAATCTTTTCCAGGGATCGCACTCTGCTCACACCTTTGAGTTGTTCGTTTTGCGATTCTGAAAAGGAGGCACCAATGCTTTCGGCCAACTGTTTCCAGGC
>JBCCHR010000039.1:0-13235 GCA_039028655.1 Bacteroidota bacterium | reverse complement strand
GCCAGCCGGAGTAGGGGAAGCAGGCAGTTCCGGCAGCGCAGCGAGTACCTATTCCGAAGAACAAATACCCCTCTACGAAATTAATACTGGCGACAAGGTATTGATCCGCAATGAGGAGATCATCCCCATGGATGGCATCCTCCGATCCGGTCATGGATGGATCGATTACAGCTTTGTTACCGGGGAAGCCGCCCCGGTTGCGAAGCGTGTGGGAGATCGGATGTATGCTGGTGGCAGACAACGGGCCGGAAGTATTGAGGTGGAGGTGCTCAAACCCGTGGAGCAGAGTTACCTCACCCAGCTTTGGAGTCATGAAGTGTTTTCGAAACGCGGAAAGAACCGATTTGAATCCATCACCGATCGCATTTCCGGGAAGTTTACCATTGCGGTGCTCAGCATTGCATTTCTGGCCGCCCTGTTTTGGGTGGTGTATGATCCTTCCAAGGTGTTTAATGTGTTTACGGCAGTGCTCATCGTGGCCTGTCCCTGTGCCATTGCCCTGGCAGCTCCGTTTACCCTGGGCAACCTGCTGCGAATATTTGGAGTACATAGATTGTACCTCAAGGATGCGACGGTACTCGAAGAAATGGCAACCGTAGATACGATCGTTTTTGATAAGACAGGAACGCTCACGACTCACCAAACCAATACCATTTCCTACCAGGGGGTGGCTCTCTCGGAGGCTGAACAAACATTGCTCACCAGTTCGCTACGCGCATCGAACCACCCATTGAGCAGGGCGCTCTACGCGCTACTGGACGACCACGAGATCGACACGCTGGACGAGTTTGAAGAAGCACCGGGTATGGGGATCAAGGCATCTTGCGATTCGGGGGTGATGAAGATAGGGTCTCGTGCCTTTGTGGGTGCGCATTCCAGTGAGACGCATACCGCTGATGCCGGGGATCTAACCAAGACGGCTGTCCACATAAGCAGTAATGACACCTACAAGGGCTGCTATATGTTCCATAACGAATATCGCCCCGGAGTGGCAGCCTTATTCAAGGTATTGGGCAAAGACAAATCTCTGGTGGTCCTTTCGGGCGACAATGATGGGGAGCGAAATTACCTGGAACAGCAATTGCCGGCTGGCACGGCCTTATTGTTTAACCAGAAACCCGAGGATAAGTTGGAGTATATCGAAAGCCTGCAACGGCAAGGTTGCAAGGTATTGATGGTAGGCGATGGCCTGAACGATGCTGGTGCTCTGGCGCAAAGTGATGTGGGGATTGTACTCTCGGAGAACATCAATGTGTTCTCCCCGGCCAGTGATGCCATCATGGATGCGTCTACGCTGCAACAACTGCCAGACTTTCTGGGTCTGGCCAAAAAAGGAACCAGGATCATTCAATGGAGTTTCTTACTGTCGCTTGTCTATAACCTCATCGGACTCAGCTTTGCCGTAGCCGGACTCCTGGAGCCTGTGATCGCGGCCATTTTGATGCCGCTGAGCTCGATAAGCATTGTGGTTTTTACCACTTTAATGAGTCGCTGGATTGGTCGGCGATTAGTTGCAAAATAGTTTTTAAAAACTGACAAATGTCATTTCCGACCTTCGGTGTTGAGGATATTTTTACCACAAATTTCAAGCAGGTATGAGTATTATCTATATGCTGTTAAGCATTAGTGTGATTGTCGCTATTTTCTTTTTTGCTGCCTTTGTGATCTCGGTTCGCAAGGGGCAGTACGACGACACCTTCACTCCTTCCGTTCGGATGCTGTTCGAGGACGAATTAGTAGACGAAGCAGCTCCTGTTTCCGCAGAAAAGCAAGAAGACAAATCAACCAATTCAAATTCCAAACACTAACTATTATGGAAGTCGAAAAGTTCTATTATGACAATAAGATCGTTCGAAAGTTTATCGTTGCCACGTTGCTTTGGGGCGTCGTGGGAATGCTCGTAGGGCTCATGTTGGCCTTTATGTTCTTATTTCCAAACATGACCGACGGTATTTCCTGGCTTAGCTTCGGTCGCTTGCGACCTTTGCACACCAATGCAGTGATCTTTGCCTTCGTGGGAAACGCCATATTTGCAGGAGTGTACTACTCGACGCAACGGCTTTTGAAAGCTAGGATGTGGAGTGACTTTTTAAGCAATCTGAATTTCTGGGGATGGCAGCTTATCATCGTGGGCGCGGCCATAACCTTGCCGCTGGGATATACGACCTCTAAGGAATATGCCGAATTGGAATGGCCATTCGATATTGCCATTGCGGTAATCTGGGTGGCGTTTGGAGCCAACCTGATCGGGACCATGATCAAACGCCGCCAACGACACTTATACGTGGCGATCTGGTTTTACCTGGCCACGTTCGTAACCGTAGCGGTACTCCATATTGTGAACAGCATGGAATTGCCGGTAACGGCGCTTAAAAGCTACTCGGCTTTTGCAGGGGTGCAGGATGCCCTGGTACAATGGTGGTACGGGCATAATGCCGTTGCCTTCTTCCTGACTACACCATTCCTTGGGCTCATGTATTACTTTGTGCCCAAGGCGGCCAACAGGCCTATCTACTCGTACCGACTTTCGATCGTGCATTTCTGGTCGCTCATTTTTATCTATATCTGGGCCGGCCCTCACCATTTGCTGTATTCCACCTTGCCCGATTGGGCGCAGAACCTGGGAGTAGCCTTCTCGGTGATGCTCATCGCTCCCTCCTGGGGAGGTATGATCAATGGGTTACTTACCCTGCGCGGTGCGTGGGACAAAGTGCGAACCGATCCGGTGCTCAAGTTTATGGTTGTGGCGATCACAGGCTATGGGATGGCGACCTTTGAAGGTCCCATGCTGTCTCTTAAGAATGTAAACGCTATTGCGCACTTCAGCGACTGGGTGATCGCCCACGTGCACGTTGGTGCCCTCGCATGGAATGGTTTCCTCACCTTTGGAATGATCTACTGGTTGGTACCAAAACTGTTCAAGACCAAATTGTACTCCATCAGGTTGGCCAACGTCCATTTCTGGATCGGCACATTGGGGATCATCATGTATGCACTGCCCATGTACGTGGCCGGATTTGTACAAGCTTCCATGTGGAAACAATTCAACCCGGACGGGAACCTTACCTATGGTAACTTCCTGGAAACCTTAAACCAGATCATCCCCATGTATTGGATGCGTGCCATTGGAGGAACCTTGTTTATCGTAGGAGCCCTGATAGGCGTCTACAATGTGATCCAAACAGCCAGAAACGGTAGTAAGGTGAAGGACGAGCTTGCCGAGGCAGCCCGACTCACCCGGGTTACAAAGAGACGTACTCAAAAAGAAAAGTACCACACCTGGCTGGAACGTCGCCCGGTAAAACTTACCCTGTACGCTACCATCGCTATCCTAATTGGAGGGATGGTTCAGATCATTCCATCGCTTATGGTAGACGATTACGTGCCTAAGATCTCCAGCGTTCAGCCCTATACGCCACTGGAGTTGGAAGGAAGGGATATCTATATTCGGGAAGGCTGTAACTCCTGTCACTCGCAGTTGATACGTCCGTTCCGAAGTGAGGTAGCCCGCTATGGCGAATACTCCAAGGCAGGAGAATTTGTGTACGACCATCCTTTCTTGTGGGGAAGCAAGCGTACCGGACCCGACCTGCAGCGAGTGGGTGGTAAATACTCCGCCAGTTGGCACCTCAATCATTTCGACGATCCGCAGAGTACCTCGGAAGGTTCCATCATGCCTTCGTATGCATGGCTCATTGATAATGAACTGGACAAGTCGCTTACCGAGCGCAAGATGAAGGCCATGGTATCGCTGGGTGTGCCTTACACCGAAGAGCAGATCGACCGCGCCCAGGAATGGATGGACGAGCAGGGAACGCTCATTGTCGAGGACCTCTATAACGACCCCGACTTCGTTACTTCCTACGAGGCGAGTAGGGAAGAAGCGCTGGCCAGAGGCGAAGAATTTACCGAAATGAAAGACCGCGAAGTGGTGGCTATTATCGCCTACCTGCAGCGACTGGGAACCGATATTAAAGTGAATAACGCTGTCGACGGTGCAGCTCAAAACGACTAGCCATGTTACGATTTATCAAAGGAAATCTCGAAAACATCGATGGGGTACAGATCTACCCGATCATCTCATTGCTCATATTCTTCCTCTTCTTCGCCGCCCTGTTCTGGTGGGTATTTTCGGCCCGGAAGGAATACATCAGCGAAGTGAGTAACATACCATTAGACAACCAAAACGAAGAACAACTATGAAAACGGTAGCCTCCTATGTAAGAGTGATCGGCTTTATACTTATTGCCTTTCTCTTGTTAGAATTCACGACAGAAGCCGGCGCAATGGCCACGCTCAATGAGTATCCCGTGATCTGGGCCGTGTTCCTTTTACTGGTACTTTTTGCCATATCGGTAGAGATCATTGTGACCGCCTTAAAAAGTATCCTGTTCCGAAGTCTGGACGAAGCGGCCCAGGCCAAATACCTGGCTGCCGAAGCCGAGGAAAAGGAAAAACGCTATGCCGGCCTAAAGAAATGGTATCAAAAAATGCTCGGTAGCAAACCCATCGCACAGGAAGAGGAGATCATTTTGGATCACAACTACGATGGCATAAAAGAGCTGGACAACAGTTTACCGCCCTGGTGGGTATACTTGTTCTACGTAACCATTGTATTTGCTGCCGTCTACCTCATTCGCTTCGAAGTATTCAAAGATTATACGCAAGCCGAAGAATACGAAGCGGCGGTTGCCGAAGCCCAATTGGAGATCGAAGAATACAAGCGCAATAACCCGGACATCATCAATGCTGCCAACGTAGAATTGCTCACCGAAGGCAGTGATCTGGCAGCCGGTAAGGCCATCTTTGCGGCCAACTGCGTGGCCTGTCACAAGGCCGATGGTGGTGGGGGGATTGGCCCCAACCTTACCGACGAATATTGGATACTGGGCGGTGGCATCAAGAACATTTTCACTACCCTCATGGAAGGTGGACGAGCCGGAAAAGGAATGATCTCCTGGAAAGACGACTTGAGTCCGCTGGAGATGGCACAGGTAGGAAGCTATGTATTGAGTTTCCAGGGAACCACACCCTCCGAGCCTAAAGCCGCCGAAGGGGAACTTTGGGTAGATCCCGATGCCGCACCGACGGAGGCCGATTCGGTTATGGAAGCAGCCGCCGAGGTGGTCGATTCTACGGCCACCACCATTGACGAGCCCGAAGAGTAGGGAGTTCCCCTCCTTCGCCTCGGATCGAGGCTTCGGAGGGTCGCGTTTTCCGCTATATCCCTGTAGTAGCCGTGTTGTGTGCTACGCTCTTCTACCACGGCACTACAGGGGATGCCGCTGCAACCGCTAACTCATTGTAAGAACTGAAAGAACGTACTTTTGGAAACACCGGAAAACGAAAAATTCAGAGATAGTATTGCCACGGTAAGTGCCGAGGGAAAACGCAAGTGGATCTTTCCCAAGCAACCCAAAGGACGTTACTATGACTACCGGAAGTGGGTGAGCTATGCGTTGTTGCTGTTCTTGTTTTCGGCACCTTTTGTCAAGGTAGGGGGCAATCAGTTGCTCATGTTCAATGTGTTGGAACGAAGGTTCAATATCTTCGGATTTCCGTTCTGGCCGCAGGATTTTCACCTCTTCGTGATCATGATGATCATTGGAGTGGTGTTCGTTACCTTCTTTACCGTTGCCTTCGGGCGGTTGTTTTGCGGGTGGATCTGTCCACAGACCATTTTTATGGAGATGGTCTTCCGAAGAATAGAATATTGGATCGACGGGGATCGCGGTAAGCAGATCCGACTCGACAAAATGCCTTGGAATGCGGAGAAGATCAGGAAACGAGTTCTTAAATGGACCATTTTCTTTCTCATCTCATTTCTCATTGCCAACGTATTTCTAGCCTATCTCATTGGTAGCGATACGTTAATAAGTTACATACAAGCCGGACCCTTTACCAATGTGAGCACCCTTATTTCGTTGCTCATATTCACGGCTGTATTTTATTTCGTCTTTGCCTGGTTTCGGGAGCAGGTTTGCATAATTGCCTGCCCCTACGGACGCCTGCAAGGAGTCCTCCTCGATAACAAGTCGATTGTTGTCGCTTACGATCACAAGCGAGGAGAAAAAGAGGCGGGAAGAGCCAAATTCAGGAAAAATGAAGACCGGCCTTCCACCGGCAAAGGCGATTGTATTGATTGTTTCCAATGCGTGCATGTGTGTCCCACCGGGATCGATATCCGTAACGGTACGCAACTGGAATGTGTGAATTGCACAGCTTGTATCGACGCCTGCGACCATATGATGGAGTCGGTCAACCTTCCTAAGGGATTGATCCGCTATGCCAGCGAAGACAATATCGAGAAGAAGGCCCGATTCACCTTTTCGGCCAGACTCAAGGGCTACACTGCGGTGTTAACCATACTCATTGGTGTGTTTATGGGAATGCTCTTCCTGAGAAACGACCTGGAAGCCAACATCCTTCGTCTGCCCGGGCAGTTGTACGAGCGTAAGGATAATAACGTGATCAGCAACGTGTACACCTTCAAGCTGGTGAACAAGACCACGGCTCAAATTGATGGTGTGACCTTCAAATTGTTGTCCCACGACGGGGAGATCAAGATGGTGGCTCATTCCCAATTCGATGTTCCTAAACAAGGCCTGGCCGAAGGGACGCTTTTTATCGAGATCGCACAGTCTGACCTGAGCGGTGATAAGGACCGGGTAAAGGTTGGTGTGTATTCGGATGACGAGCTGATAGAGACCACAACGACGGCCTTTTTGGGTCCGAGAAGTTTTAGATAATGACATTAAAATTATACGAGTTATGAAGATTAATTGGGGAACAGGATTGGTGATCGGGATGCTGCTTTTTATAGGCTTTATCATGTATTTCGTGATCACCATGACCACCGACAAAAAATACAGTCACGACCTGGTAACGGAAGATTACTACCAGAAGGAAATGGTATATCAGGAAGAGATCGATGCCGAGAATAATCTCAAGCGATACGACCAGCAAATCACCGGAAAACGCACCACCGAAGGCTGGTTGTTGCAGTTCCCGGAAGAAATAGACCCTCAAAAAGTAGAGGGTACTGTGTTCCTTTACAGACCGTCTAATAAGCTACTGGATTTTGACCTGCCAATGGTTATTTCCGGAACAAATTTGCTCATACCTGACAATCGCTTGTTGGACGGTCGATGGAACATTACGTTGGATTGGATCTATGAAGGAGAGCGTTTTATGTATAAAAAATCGATCATGTATTAGGCATGCTGTTCTCTGCTCTCATATTGGGTTTGCTGGGTAGTTTGCACTGCGTGGGCATGTGCGGCCCCATTGCTTTTTTGCTGCCTGTGGATCGCACCGATCCGGTGAAGAAGGCAGGACAAACCTTTTTGTATCACTTCGGAAGAATTCTGGCCTATTCCATCATGGGGCTGTTGTTTGGATGGCTCGGCAAGGGATTGTACCTATTCGGCATGCAGCAATGGCTGTCGATCTCCATCGGACTTTTGATGATACTCGTGGTCGCACTTCCGAAGAAAACATGGAACCGGATCAATCTATCAAAATCCGTCTCGCGGGGACTATTCAGCATAAAAAACAAACTGGGATCCTTGTTAAAAAAGAAATCGGCCGACGCATTTTTAACCCTGGGATTCCTCAACGGATTTCTGCCTTGTGGCCTAGTGTATATGGCCATTTTTGGGGCCGTTGCCATGGGTTCGGGCATGGAAGGAAGTGCCTATATGGCTCTATTTGGGCTGGGAACCATCCCTATGATGACGGCGGCCGTGTATATGGGCAGTGTGATCACGCAAAATGTGAAGCGACGCATTAGACGAAGCATCCCCGTTTTTGTGGTGATCATTGGTTGCCTGTTCGTGCTGAGGGGCATGGGACTGGGAATTCCTTATGTCTCCCCAAAACTGGCTCAAGCCAAAGTGGGGCCTGCCATCGAATGTCATGACGCGTCACAGCAACTTAATGAAAACCACTTAAAACAAGAATAATGAACTCCATCAATCTACCTCTGGTCGACTGGGGAACCGGTACCGCTTTCCTGGTCGTTTTTCTTGCTATTTCTGTCATCATGGTGCTGGTTGTGCTCAATATGATGAGAGGGGATAAGGAGAAAGATTAGCCTAAACCGTCATCGAAAAAAGTTGCGTTTGCGGACGTTTGCGCTGCAGTCGCCTGTCGAAGGCCATGCAAATATTGCGAACAAAGGGGCGTCCCTTTTCGGTGATTTGCAATGAGTGTTTGTCGATCTGTACCAATTGATCTTCCACCATTTCCTGCAAGCCGACCAAGGCTTTCGGCAGGTCTTCAAATTGTAGTTCCTCGGGCTTCCACGAGGTTTTAAGCGTACACATCAGGTTGAGGATGTGTTGGCGTATCACCAGGTCCTCATGGGTGAGCAGGTGTCCGCGAAATACGGGGATCATGTCCTGGGCAACCAGTTCCAGGTACCGCTCGACTTGCTTCTCATTTTGGGCAAAGCCTAACCAACTGTCCCCAATGGCCGAGGCACCCAGGCCGATCATTAGTTGAGTTTTGGAGTGCGTATAGCCCATAAAATTGCGATGGAGTTTGCCGGATTGCTGTGCCTCGTACAGGGGTTCCGAAGGTAAGGCAAAGTGATCCATCCCTATTTCGGCATAACCAGCTTGCAGCAATCGCTCTCGCCCCATTTCATATTGGGCTCTCTTCTCGGCGGCGGTAGGCAGGTCATCATCTTTAAATCCCCGCTGGCCATTACCCTTGATCCAGGGAACGTGGGCGTAGCTGTAGAATGCAATTCGGTCGGGTCGCAATTCCAAGGTGCGCTCGATAGTATGTAGTACGTGTTCTTTTTTCTGAAAAGGCAATCCGAAGATGATATCATGTCCCACCGAGGTATAGCCAGTTTTCCTTGCATTCTCGGTAGCAGTTTTTACCTTTTGAAACGGTTGGAGGCGGTTGATCGCCTGCTGCACCGTTGGATTGTAGTCCTGTACTCCGTAGCTCACTCTATCGAATCCATTATGAGCCAACACCTCTAAATGCTCAATCGTAGTGTTGTTGGGATGACCCTCAAAACTAAGTTGGGCGTCCGGAGCTATTATGGCATTCTTGAAAATACCGTTGAGGAGCAACGAAAGGTTTTCAGCAGAAAAAAAAGTAGGCGTACCCCCTCCGAGATGCAATTCTTTGATCACAGGTGTCTCATCGAACAAAGCACCATACAGCTCCCATTCGCGAACCACCGCCTCCAAGTAGGGAATCTCCACCGAATGGTTCTTCGTGATGCGCTTGTGGCAACCACAAAAGGTACATAAGCTTTCACAAAAGGGCAGGTGGATGTAAATGCTGATACCTTCTTCGGAATTGCTCTGGCGAAAACTGCGTTGCACGCTTTCCATCCATGCCGATGGCTGAAACCGATCGGTCTCCCAGAACGGGACCGTGGGGTAGCTGGTATAACGGGGTCCGGGGACGTTGTATTTTGAAACTAAAGTAGTGCACATAGGTTCGATCTAAAGCGCAAAGATACCTTGCGACAGGGAGGCAAATTATGAGCATTGTCATGTACTGATTCCTTGTTAAATCTGGTGCTTAGGATGGTACGATTTCCACTGCGTACAATTTTTTCGTATTTTTAAATAGCCTTCCCGATTAATTTTCGCGTTCGAACAGCTTTCGTCTCTCCCGCAGTTGTGCGATGTGGACTCTAAAAATTGACCAATGATGAAAACAAACTTCAACATGCGCATGGCCTTACGTACCCTCAGTTTGGTACTGGTTTTGGCCTGTGCCAGTTCTTGCATGACCACACACGTGATCAGCAATCAACACAGTGATAACATCGACGGAGAGGAATGCCAAACGGTCTCCCATTGGAAGTACTGGTGGGGTATTGGTGGCTCCGATGAGATCCTCACCGGACCCGATTCGACCGATACGCAATGCGGTTGCGATGGCAAGGCCATGGCTTCGGTAAAAGTGAAAAGTTCCTTTGGCGACTTCTTGCTAACCGCAGTAACCCTGGGTATCGTAAACCACCGAACAGTTTCATTTGAATGTGCCGAGGTAGACAACGGCGAACAAAGACGTTAAATTCATAAAAAATATTAGCATGTTACCAGAAGGCATCAGTGCGAGGCCCAAGAAAGAATGGACCAATTCGCACGAAAATTTTACACAAGAACTTGTCGAGGAAGCTTCCTTCAAGTTAACCAATCCACCCGGAGGTACTGGTTGGGAGCGGTACCGCAAGTCGACCAAGAACTTTCAATGGCTTATTAAGAATGCCATCAAAAAAGGACACAGGATACGCGCCTTGGGACGTGGTTGGTCCTTTTCCAAGGTTGGGGTCTCCAAGGGAGGGATCATCGATACCCTATCGCTCAATTTCTCTTTTCCAATCATCGATGAAGACCTGAACCCGGCCTATGCAAATACGAAAGAAGACCTGTATTTTTTACAATGCGGGACTAAGGTACACCAGCTAAACAGTAGGTTGGCCCAGAAAAAACCACCCCGTTCTATCAAGGCATCCGGGGCGAGTAACGGGCAAACCATCGCCGGGGCCATGTCGACCGGAACCCATGGTGCAGCCTTTGGAGTAGGAGCTATACAAGATTTTGTGGTGGGACTGCATATTATCACCGGGCCCAACAAGCACGTTTGGGTGGAACGGGAATCGTATCCGGTGGCGTCCAAGGACTGGGGTGAGTTGCTGGATGTGGATGAGGTGATCAAGGACGACGATATCTTTAAGGCGGCTGTCGTAAGCTTTGGGAGTTTTGGGATAATTCATGGAGTAATGATCGAAACCGAACCCATGTTTCTTATCGAGGAGCGCCGTATTGGGAACATTCCCTACAATGCGGCCTTGAAAAAGGCCATGACCCAGTTGGACTTCAGCGGACTCAATCTTCCGGGGCGAGGTCCGGGGAAGGACTTGTATCATTTTGAGATCCTGTTCAACCTGCATAATTTCAAACCCAACGATGCCGAAAAAGGAGCCTTTTTGAAATATATGTTCAAGAAGGCGTACAAACCTGAGGAGGTGAATTTACTCCCAACGGATAAGTTTAAATACGGCTCCGACCTGCTCGGAATTATTTCCAGTACCCTGGACACGCTTGCGGTTTTGTCGGATCTGGTGATCCCGCCATTGGTCAACCTGATGTTCAAGGATGCTTTCGCACCCCGGGAACCGCAAACCGGTACCATCGGGCAGATCTTCAATTTTACCAAGTTCAGAGGGCAGGTGTCTAGTGCGGCCATTGGGATCGCCATCGAAGACTCGCCACGGGTTTTGGAGCTGATCATGGCAGTGAACAAAGACAAACCCTTTCCGGGAGGATTGGCGCTGCGGTATGTAAAGGGAACCGATGCGACCTTGGGCTTCACCAAGTTCCCGAATACCTGCGTTCTGGAAATGGATGGCCTGGACGGGAAGGCATCCCGAAAGTTCTTTACAGAGGTATGGAACACCTTTGAAGCGGAAGGCATCCCTTACACCCTGCATTGGGGTAAAATCAACTTTAACTTGAACAAAACCCGGGTGAAGAGAATGTACGGAGCTGCGAAGGTGAATTCCTGGATCGACGCCCGAAACGAATTGATGGAAAAGCCGGCCATGCCCGTCTTTACCAATGAGTTTATGGAGAAATGCGGACTCGACAAAGTGCTTGGGGAGATTGTGTAAAGCGCACTCACCTTGGCATGCCAAGTGCTGAAAAAATCGTAAATAACTTGAATTTGCAGTGGTAAGGTAGAAATTTACTCCACTTTTGTTATTTAGAATCATTTTAAATAACTAAATTTGTTGGGAATCAACTTATTTCGATGCACCATTCTATTACGACAGCGGCGGAGGCAGTAAAGATTGTTACATCCGGTGATCGCGTGTTTTTACACACCGCGGCTGCTACGCCTTCACGATTAATCCAAGCCATGACCGACCGTCATTCGGAATTAAAAGGCGTGGAGATCGTCTCGGCCCACACCGAAGGACCGGTGCCCTACGCTTCGGATACCTTTGAACATAATTTTTCTATCAATTGCTTTTTTGTAGGAAAGAATATTCGTCCTTACGTACAGCGCGGAAGGGCCCATTATATTCCTATTTTTTTAAGTGAAATTCCTACACTATTCAGAAGCGGGCGGATGCCTATTGACGTTGCTTTGGTGACTGTTTCTCCTCCCAATAGTAAGGGGTTTTGTTCTTTAGGTTGTTCCGTGGATATTTCAAATGCCGCCATCGATACCGCACGTTTCGTAATCGCTCAGGTGAACCCGAACATGCCATTTGTACACGGTAACGGCATCATTCATATGAGCAAGATTCACTCTTTTGTCGAGGTTACGGATTCTCTTTATGAAAGGGAATCCAAACCTAGAACGCCGATTGAAGATGCTATTGGCAAACACATTGCTGGACTGGTAGAAGATGGAGCAACACTACAGATGGGTATAGGAGGAATACCTGATGCTGCTTTGTCCAACTTAATCCATCATAAAAACCTGGGTATTCATACCGAAATGTGTTCGGATGGGATCGTTGATCTCGTAGAGCGTGGTATCATAGATGGTAGCAGGAAAAAGACGGATCCTGGAAAAATTGTTTCCGGATTTGCCTTTGGAACCAGGCGTATTTACGATTTTATCGATCAAAATCCAATCGTTAATATGATGGATGTAGGTTATGTGAACGACACGCGGACCATTCGACAGAATCCAAAGGTGACCGCTATTAATAGCGCCATTGAAGTGGATCTATATGGCCAGGCTTGCGCCGATTCCATAGGAACAAAACACTATTCCGGAGTAGGGGGTCAAATGGATTTTGTACGTGGTGCTACCCTTTCAGAAGGTGGTAAGGCTATTCTTGCACTGCCATCAAGAACCCGAAAAGGGATTCCGCGTATTGTACCAACGCTTAAGACCGGAGCTTCGGTGGTAACTACCAGAGCACACGTACAGTACATTGTGACCGAATACGGTGTAGCATCTTTATATGCGAAAAACCTGAAAGAACGAGCCAAAGCAATGATCGGTATTGCGCATCCAGAGGACCGGGATTCACTGGCAACAAGAATTTATGAAGACGCAAAGATTTTGATATGATCAAGGTGCGTTGCCAAATAAAAAATAACGTATTGTTGGCTTCCTTAAGTCGACCTAATAATGTAATGTATAATCAATATTTATTCAGATGAAAACAATATTTACCTTGCTTTTATTCAGCCTGACCGTTATCGGTTATGCCCAGACGGAAAATGTATTTCTAG
>JBCCHR010000038.1:0-13295 GCA_039028655.1 Bacteroidota bacterium | reverse complement strand
GAAGGTAGGGGTTTCGGCCACTTCAGGTGGAGATTGCACTTTGGTTTCAGGGGTAACTTCTGCCTCTTCTACCAGCGATGATGTAGGGGATGGAGCACCTTCTTCTTTACGCTCGAATACAGGCATTTCCTGATAGTTGGCGGCAAATTCTTCCAAGTCGTTCTTGTGGTATTCTTTGCGAGGTAACACTTCCTCGAGCAAGGCATCTACCTTTTGCGATTCTTCCGGCATTTGCGCCACAAGGTCCTTGATCTTCTCCATCACTGGCTCGATCAACTCTTCCCGATCTTCGGGCTGCGGCACAGGCTCCGGTTCCTCGAACCAGGTGTGTTCTCTATAGCTTTTGGAATCTAGGGAATCCTGTTGTGCACTTTGGTCCTCTTGCCCAATGATCTGAACTTCCAAATATTCGAGTACAGACAATTGCTCGTACAACTGCCTGGCGGTCTCCTTCATTTTTGTGGTGTCGTTGCTGTCCTTTTCTGAAAGAATTTGTTCCGCCAGAAGTTTAATTTTAGACTGCAATTGCTTTTTCATAACTTTTATAATTAAAGTGCCTTGCTATATTTTGTTTTGTTAAATTTACGCATCCTTTATGTAAACGTCAAAGAATTCCTTTTTATTCTGAAAGCAAGCCATGTTTCTCGAAAATACAGTTAATCAAAAAGAGCAATTTGGGTGGATCGAAGTGATCTGCGGCTCTATGTTTTCGGGAAAAACCGAAGAATTGATACGCCGGCTGAAACGTGCTCAGATCGCCCGTCAAAAAGTGGAGATCTTCAAGCCAACGGTAGACGTGCGATTCGATGAGGACAAGGTGATCTCGCATGACAGCAACGAAATACGTTCCACCCCTGTTCCTGCCGCAGCCAACATCCCCATTCTGGCCGATGGCTGTGATGTGATCGGTATCGACGAAGCCCAGTTCTTTGACGATGAAATTGTAAAGGTGTGCAACGATCTGGCCAATCAAGGAGTTCGTGTGATCGTAGCCGGGCTCGACATGGATTACAAGGGCAATCCCTTTGGTCCCATGCCTGCGCTTATGGCCACCGCCGAATACGTTACCAAAGTACATGCCGTTTGCACCCGAACGGGGAACCTTGCGCACTACAGTTATCGCAAGGCGCAAAGCGAGGACCTGGTGCTGCTGGGAGAGACCGACGAGTACGAACCACTAAGCCGGGCCGCTTTTTACAAGGCCATGCTGCGTGAAAAAGTTCGAAAAATGGAGGTGAAGGATCCCGAACAAATTGCCTCCAAAAAACAGGCCCGATAATGAGCACGCCCATGGCCCATGCCCACGAAACCATCCTCGAGATCGACCTGGACGCCCTGGCCCATAACTTTCAATACCTAAAATCAAAGATCGATCCGGACACACGAATAATGGGTGTGGTGAAAGCGTTTGGCTATGGCAGTGATGCCATTGAAGTCGCCAAGGAATTGGTAACACAAGGGGTGGATTATTTTGCCGTGGCCTACGTAAAGGAAGGTGTCGCGTTACGCGATGCCGGTATCGAGACGCCCATTTTGGTGTTGCACCCACAGCCCAATAACTTTGAAGCATTGATCGATAGATGTTTGGAGCCCGCCTTATACAGTGCACGTATCTTACGTGCTTTTATTGTTACTGCGGAATCCAAATCGCAAACCAATTATCCCGTACACATAAAATTTAATACCGGGCTAAACCGGCTGGGTTTTTGGGAAAACGATGTGGATTGGATCATGGAACGTCTTGGTGAGACATCTTCTGTAAAGGTAACTTCTTTGTTTTCACATTTGGCCGCCAGCGAAGACCTCAGCGAACGCGACTTCACCCTGGGGCAGATCGGGAGTTTCAAACGTACCGCCAAAGAAATGATCGGTAAATTGGGTTATGCACCCTGGCTTCATCAAAGCAATACTTCGGCCATCCTGAATTATCCGGAAGCGCAATTCGACCTGGTACGCACCGGCATAGGGTTGTACGGCTACGGGAATTCAGAAGAAGAAGATAAAAAACTGCGTCCTGTGGCGCGACTCAAATCAGTGATCTCCCAGATCCACAGGATCGAGCCGGGTGAAACTGTGGGCTATAACCGGGCGTATACAGCGGCACACTACGAGCAAACGGCCACCCTCCCGATTGGTCATGCCGACGGTATTTCCCGTCAATTGGGGAATGGCAAAGGGATGGTTTCCATCCATGGCAAACAGGCCCCTATCATAGGCAACGTATGCATGGATATGCTCATGGTGAACATTACCGGCATCGACTGCAAGGAAGGGGACGAAGTAGAACTGATTGGTGAGATACAGTCGGCCGTCCAACTGGCAGAACGCATGGGCAGCATCTCCTACGAACTTTTGACAGCCTTGTCACAACGAGTGAAACGGGTGGTACGACGAAAACAACCCTAGCGGTTGGATTTGTGCTTGTAAACCCAGCCGAATTTAGTTAAATTGCTTACTTATTAACATTTTAAACCAATCAATTATGCTCAAAGAGTTTAGAAATTTTATCATGACCGGTAATGTGATCGACTTTGCCGTAGCTGTGATCTTAGCAGGTGCCATCGGTTTGGTGATCAATGGTTTTGTAAGCGACATTATGATGCCATTTATAGGCAGTTTAATGGGGGATGGTGCCGACTTTTCGGATATGAAAGTGGTGCTTTCTGAAGCTGTTGTGGCAGCCGATGGAACCGTGACACAAGAAGAGAACGCCATTTTATACGGGAAATGGATCAACTCGATCATCAACCTGATCGTGGTAGGATTTGTATTGTTTATGATCGTAAAGGCATACAACAAAACAAAGAAACCTGTCGAAGAAGCGCCACCGGCTGGACCTTCTGACAACGAGTTGCTTACTGAGATTCGCGACCTGTTGAAAAAAGACTAAGCACGTAGCGACCGCTACACTACATATTTTTAACAAAACCATCCTGTTTTCGACGGGATGGTCTTTTTTTTCGTCGTAATTTTGCGACTCAGATATTTAATCGTATACATTTGATGGAAAATCGATCCCCGATGAGAATAGCCGTAGTAGGTGCCACCGGAATGGTGGGCACAGTCATGCTGAAATTACTGGAGGAGCGCAATTTCCCGATCAAAGAGATGTTGCCGGTGGCTTCGGCGCGTTCTGTGGGTCGCGAATTGCTGTTCAAAGGCCAATTGCATCGCATCATCGGGATGGAAGAGGCCGTAGCTGCCCGACCCGATATCGCCATTTTCTCGGCCGGAGGAAGCACCTCTTTGGAGTGGGCTCCAAAGTTTGCTGAGGCTGGAACCACCGTGATCGATAATTCCTCGGCCTGGAGAATGGATCAGGACAAGAAACTTATTGTGCCGGAGATCAATGCACATTTACTTTCCAAAGAGGACAAGATCATCGCCAATCCCAATTGCTCCACCATCCAGATGGTGATGGCCTTGGCACCGCTACACAAGAAATATAAAATGCGCCGCGTAGTGGTCTCTACCTACCAGTCGGTTTCGGGTACCGGAGTGAAGGCCGTGCAGCAACTGGAAAATGAGATCGCCGGGAAACGAGGAGAAATGGCGTATCCCTATCCTATCCATCGAAATGCGCTGCCTCATTGCGATGTATTTGAAGCGAATGGGTACACCAAGGAGGAAATGAAATTGGCCCGCGAGCCACAGAAGATTCTGGACGATATGACCTTTTCCGTATCGGCCACCGCAGTTCGTATACCAACGGCAGGTGGGCACAGCGAAGCGGTGAATGTGGAATTCCTCAATGACTTTACGCTGAGCGATGTGAGAAAAACGCTGCACGATACCCAGGGGGTCACCCTTCAAGACAACCCGGAAACCAACACCTATCCCATGCCAATTTACGCCCACAACAGAGATGAGGTTTTTGTAGGCCGTCTTCGACGGGATGAGACACAACCCAACACCCTGAATATGTGGATCGTGAGTGATAATCTACGCAAGGGAGCAGCCACCAATGCAATTCAAATTGCCGAATACCTGATGAACCGAGGATTGGTATAGATGGGTTGCGGTATGTAAGTGTTTTGTACTGGCTGCGTCTAACCGCAGGTAACCATTCAAAACAAACACCGCAATGAAAATTTTCCATTTAGTATTACGCATCGGCCTGGGACTCATGCTCCTGGCATTCGGATTGAACAAATTCTTCTGGTTCATGCCCGACTTCGATTTTACCGGTTATCCGGAGGCAGAGCATTTATTTACAGCACTTCGATTCTCAGGACCCGAACCTGTAGGTAAAGGCTACATTATGGGCTTGGTAGGGCTTACTGAAGCCGTCGTGGGATTGATGCTTATCTTCAAGAAATGGGTTCCTTTGGCATTGGTGATCCTGGTACCTATTTCGGTACATATCGTCCTCTTTCATGCCTTTGTGAATCTTCCCAATATCGGACCAGCCCTGTTGGTGGCATTGGTTAATGGATATTTAATGTACAGACACAGAGAAATTTACCGCCCACTTTTCTCATAAATTTCCCATAAACAAGGGGCTAAAACCGCCGTAGTGCAAAGTTTTTCTTAAATTGTTGCGATTTTTACTACAAGATTCTGTCTGGTATAAAAAATTGCTAACAAGGAACTTTTAAGATGAACATTGCCTACCATAGAATTGCATACGCAGTTTTGCTATCCGTTTTTTTTGCTATTTCGTGTAGCAAGGACAGCGATGAGCCACCCTATGTTCCGCTGAACATCGTGGCCGGGGCGGACACTGGGCAAGTGTTTCAGAATGAAACCATCGACATCGATGTATTGTCCAACGACACTAATGTCCCGACCAATGGAAACTTAACGGTGGCCAACCCCCAAACGGGAAGTGTGCAAGTGATCAATAACGGCACCAGTGGCTTATTGGATGATGTGATTAGATATACCCCCGATATTACCTTCACTGGAGACGATACCTTCCAGTATACGGTTTGCGATGATACCGGACAAAGTTGTGCTACTGGAACCGTGACCATCACGGTGCTACCGTACTCGCCCGTGATTTTCGATATCAACCAGGTTCCCTATCCAAGGCTCACCGACTATAACTTTTTTCAAGGAGATATTCAGGATCAGGAGCCGGTCTATGGGGTTCTTCCTTACGAACCGATTACCCCCTTGTTTTCAGACTATGCAAGCAAAAAACGTTTTGTTTGGATGCCGAATGGAGTTCAGGCCGAATATGTGGGTGATAGCGACCTGCTCAACTTTCCTGTAGGCAGTGTACTCATAAAAACATTCTACTACAAAAATGTGCTTCCCGATAACCAGCAACAGGTCCTTGAGACCCGACTGATGATCAAAAAAGCCGACGGTTGGATCTTTGCCGATTATATTTGGAACGAGGCACAAACGGAAGGCCTGCTCGATGAGAGCGGTAATGGCGCCAATGTGCCGCTTCAATTTGTGGAGAACGGGATTACGAGAGATGTGAACTATCGAATTCCGGCTACCTCCGAATGCTTTACCTGTCATAAAGCCGATTTTGTTGCCTCACCCATAGGTATGAAACCTCAAAGCTTAAATTCCGACTACGAATACAGCGATGGAACCTCCAACCAATTGCGCAAGTGGATCGAATTGGGTTACCTGCAGAGCAATATCCCAGGGAATATAGAAACGGTAGTGAAATGGGATGACCCGTCTGAACCTCTCGAATTGAGGGCGCGGGCATACCTAGACATAAATTGTAACAGTTGTCATTCGGATACTGGCCATTGTAATTATCGAGCGCCAAGATTCAGCTATGACCGAACCGACGATCCCACGAATCTAGGGATTTGTGTAACCGCCGACACTCCAATTCCGGGGTATGAAGGCGCGTTTCTTATTGATCCCGGCGATGCCGAAGCTTCAGTACTGTATTTTCGGATGTTAACTACCGAAGAACAGTACAGAATGCCATTGCTTGGAAGGACTTTGAGACATGATGAAGGTGTGTCTCTAATAGAGGAATGGATTAACTCGTTAACCCAAACCTGCAACTAACGATTACTAACATTTTAAATGAATCTATTATGAAAAGAATTATCTTACTTGGACTGCTTATTGCGAGCGCTCAGTTCATGCAGGCTCAGATCACGTTTACAACGGCCAGTGTCTCTACCAACGGGTCGGATCGTGCCGTAGTAGATATGAATGGCGACTTTCTGGATGATATCGTATCTGTAACAGGAACCAACATTCAGATCCATTACCAGCAGACCGATGGAACTTTCGACGAGGTGAATATCGTAACCACTCCGGCCGATTACACCCCGTCATGGAGCCTTGCTGCCGCTGATTACGACCGCAACGGATACACCGATCTTCTTTATGGAGGTGGTAGTGGTGTTACTTTCATGCGAGCCAATGAAAATGGAACTCAGTTTACGGAGGTTTCCGGTCCGGAATACGTATTCTCACAACGTTCCAATTTTGTCGATATCAACAACGATGGGCATTTGGATGCCTTCGTTTGTCACGATGTGGAGCCCAACGTGTACTACCTCAACGACGGTAGCGGGAACCTTACCTTCTTCCAAGGAGGTATTGGTGATTATCCTACCGGTGGTCACTACGGAAGCGTTTGGATCGATTTTGACAACGATCGCGATGTCGATTTGTTCATGGCCAAATGTGGTGGTGGACTGGAAAGACGTCAAAACGAACTGCATGAAAACAACGGGGACGGAACTTTTACCGAAATAGGAAACGCTGCAGGCCTTGAGGACGGTGTTCAAACCTGGTCTTCCGCTTGGGCCGACTTCGATAACGACGGCGACATGGATGCATGGATCGGAGCCAGTAGCCTTGGCGATGGATTCCACAGATTGATGCAAAACAACGGAGATGGAACTTTTACCGATGTGATCGCTACTTCCGGATTGCTTGGATTTAATGCCACAGGGATCGAAAATGCAACGCACGATATCAACAACGACGGGAATGCCGATATTCTTTCCAACGGAAACATTCTCTTCGGAAACGGAAACATGACCTTTTCTGTATTGCCTGGTGTTTTGCCCGGGAACAACGGTTGTTTGGGCGACCTTAATGACGATGGATTTATCGATTCATTCTTTGGAGGCACTATCTACTATAACGATGCCAACGCCAACAACTGGCTTAAAATTAACACCGTTGGAGTGGAAAGCAATATTCATGGAATTGGGGCCCGTGTTGAGATCGTTGCCGCCTCAGGGACGCAGATCCGCGACGTGAGAAGTGGAGAAGGATTCTCCTTGATGAGCAGCTTGAACACACATTTCGGGGTGGGTACTGATCCAACCATCGAATCTGTAACGGTGTACTGGCCATCCGGAATCATAGATGTGTTGGAGGATGTAGATGTGAACCAAACCATCAACATTTTAGAAGGGTCAACTGTTCTCGGTGTTGAAGACACATTGGTAGACAATTTGATCCTGTATCCAAATCCAACCGCTGACATCCTGAATCTTGGAAACCTAACTGAATTTGTAGATCCGATCTACACGGTTTTCGACGTTACAGGTAAGCGCCTGATGAACGCGCGTTTGGATGGAGATTCTGTAGACGTATCCAACCTGGCGCAAGGAAATTACATCCTTCGTGTGTTCGATAACTCTACGATCAAGACGCAGCGATTTATCAAGAAATAAACTTCTCTTTTTATAGAGAAGAATCAAGAAATCTTAGCACCGCCCTCTGCAAAAGAAGGCGGTGTTTTTTTTAGTATATTGAGGTACCAACCATACACGATCATCTATGAAATCAACGTTCACTAATTTACTTCGCCTGCTTCTCGCAATCGCGCTTCTGTTTTTCGGTGCCAATAAATTGTTCTCGTTCGTTCACTTATACGAACTGCCCGAGGGAGCTGCCAGTTTCATGGCATCTCTCAAAAGCACAGGTTATGTCCTCTATGTTGTGGCTGTTTTAGAGGTTCTCATTGGCTTGATGTTGTTGCTAAAGAAGTGGGTTCCATTTGCATTGATCCTTTTAGCACCCATATCATTGAACATCCTTTTATTCCATTTGTTCCTCGACGTCACCGACATCTGGGTGGCCATTGTGATCGTTAGTGCTAACGCCATTCTCATATACAAATACTGGAAAGCCTATCGGCCTCTTTTCCAGGTATGATGACTTAAAAACACTAACATATTTATAACGTTTTAACCAGGTAGTTTTCACTACATTTACAGCTCTTAACTAAAGACCCATGAAAAAACTAATTCTTCCACTTATTTGTGCTTTTAGCCTAGTCGCTTGTAAGCAAGATACCCCTAAAGAACCTATTGCTGTGACGTACCACCAAACAAAAAAAGTTGACACCGTTGATACTTATTTTGGAACCGAGGTAAAGGACCCCTATCGATGGCTTGAAGATGACATGAGCGAAGAGACCGGAGAATGGGTGGCCGCTCAAAATAAAGTAACCTTCGGATATTTAGACACCATTCCTTTCAGAAGTGAAATAAAAGAACGGCTCACAAGCCTATGGAATTATGAAAAAGTGGGATCGCCCTTTAAGGAAGGCGACTATACCTACTTCTACAAGAATGACGGACTTCAAAATCAGTATGTGATCTACCGCTATAAAACAGGTGATGACCCAAAAACCGCGACGGTATTTATCGATCCTAATACGTTCAATGAAGAAGGTACTATTTCCCTGGGTGGGCTCAGTTTTTCAGACAACGGAAAGTTGGCCGCCTATTCCATTTCAGAAGGAGGTAGCGACTGGAGAAAAGTATTGGTTATGGATGTTGAATCCAAGGAGATCATTGAAGATACCATTCGAGATGTGAAGTTCAGCGGGATTTCCTGGTTGAAGAATGACGGTTTTTACTATTCGAGCTATGACAAGCCAGATGGCAGCGAACTATCTGCCAAAACAGACCAACACAAAGTGTATTTTCACAAATTGGGAACCAAACAATCTGAGGACCAAGTGATCTTTGGTGCCACTGAAGCCGAAAAACACCGCTATTGTGGAGCCGGAGCGACAGAAGATTTCAAATACCTGATCCTAACGGCCAGTGTGAGCACTTCAGGGAACAAGTTGTTTATCAAAGACCTGGAAGATCCCAGCGCCAAATTTGAGCCCATTCTCGATCACACCGATACCGATTCCTATATCATCGAGAATGTTGGCTCCAAGCTCTATATCGTAACCAATATGGATGCTCCAAACCGAAAAGTAGTGACCGTGGACGCCAGCGATCCACGACCCGAAAATTGGGTAGATTTTATTCCTGAGACGGAGAACGTTTTGAGCATTAGCTCCGGAGGAGGTTATTTCTTTGCCGAGTATATGGTGGACGCTGTTTCCAAGGTATTTCAATACGATTATGACGGAAAATTGGTGCGTGAAGTTGAACTCCCGGGAGTAGGAAGTGCCGGGGGCTTCGGCGCCAAGAAAGAAGACAAAGAATTGTACTACTCATTCACCAATTACACCACGCCGGGAAGCATCTACAAATTCGATATCGAAAGTGGAACGAGCGAGCTGTACAGAAAACCAAAGATCGACTATAATCCGGAGGACTACGAAAGTAAGCAGGTTTTCTACACCTCCAAGGATGGAACCAAGGTTCCTATGATCATTACCCACAAAAAAGGATTGGAACTCAACGGAAAGAACCCTACCATCCTCTATGGATATGGCGGTTTCAACATCAGTCTCACTCCAAGTTTTAGCATAGCCAATGCCGTTTGGATGGAACAAGGAGGTGTCTATGCCGTTCCTAACCTACGTGGTGGTGGAGAATATGGGAAGGATTGGCACAACGCCGGAATACAAATGAAAAAGCAAAACGTCTTTGACGATTTTATCGCCGCCGCCGAGTACCTGATCGAGAACAAATACACCTCAAGCGACTTTCTGGCCATTCGTGGAGGATCGAATGGTGGGTTGCTCGTGGGGGCTACTATGACCCAGCGTCCTGATCTTATGAAAGTAGCCTTGCCGGCTGTTGGAGTGCTGGATATGCTGCGCTACCACACCTTTACCGCTGGTGCGGGATGGGCATACGATTACGGAACTTCCGAGCAAAGTGAAGAAATGTTCCAGTACCTGCTGGGGTATTCTCCGGTGCACAACGTTAAACAGGGAGTAGATTATCCTGCTACCTTGGTAACCACTGGTGATCATGACGATCGAGTGGTGCCCGCCCATAGCTTTAAGTTTGCCGCCGAACTGCAGGACAAGCACTCAGGTACCGATCCGGTGCTTATTCGTATCGAGACCGATGCAGGCCATGGCGCAGGAACCCCGGTAAGCAAAACCATCGAGCTGTATGCCGATATTTTCGGATTCACCTTGTACAATATGGGATATGAAGTACTGCCCGAAAAGGTGAACAACGAAATGAAACAATAAGATATTGAACCACTGATAAACGTGCCCTTACTTTCCGTACAGGGCACGTTTTATTTTATACCTCGCAGCCAAAACCATGCTGGAAATTGATATCCACTCCTTTGCGTACGATCAGGAAGAAGTCCTGAAAGACGTCAGGTTACATTTGAAGCCTGGGGAACATTTGGCCGTTTTGGGTGAAAGTGGATGCGGGAAATCGACCCTGCTCCACCTGGTGTACGGGCTGTTGGATCTGGAAAAAGGCACGGCCTTCTGGAACGGAGAACGACTGTTGGGACCCAAACACAATCTGATCCCCGGAGAACACTTTATGAAATTGGTTTCTCAAGAATTCAATATTATGCCGTTCACTTCGGTGTCGGACAATATCGCTACCCATCTTTCGCGTTTGGATGCCCAACGTGACGCGTCCAGAGTTCGTGAGTTGTTGCAAATCGTCGATCTGGAAGCATTTGCCAACACCAAGGTAAAAAACCTCAGCGGGGGTCAAAAACAACGTGTGGCCATTGCCAAAGCTCTGGCCAAGGAGCCGGAATTGCTACTTTTGGACGAACCCTTCAGCAGCATCGATACGTTCCGTAAAAATCGTTTGAGCAGAAATTTATACGGGCACCTGAAATCGAAGGGGATCAGCTGCATCACGGCAACCCATGATAGCCATGAAGCTTTGGCGTTCTCAGACAAAATAATGATCCTGAAAGACGGTGCGGTCGTTCAATTTGGCAGTCCGAAAGAAGTATATTCGGAGCTGTCCACCCCTTACCAAGCTGGGTTCTTTGGTGAGGTAAACGTAATTCCTGGCGGTATTTTTTCTTCGGAATCACTTGTGCTGCTGCCGCACCAATTGGTCATTTCAGAAGAAGAAACACGCTTGCAAGTAACGGTAAAACAGTGCTATTTTAAAGGAAGTCATTACCTCATTCGCTGTGAGTTTGAGGATGTGGAGTTGTTCTTCAATCACAAATCGAACATCCATGAAGGTGAGCTGGTGTTCCTGGAGCAGGAAGCTTGAAACTCCTTTTTCGCGCTATTATTCTTATCTTCGGAATTAAATAGTAATTATGAGAAAATTGATCTGCATTTGCTTGTTAAGTTGCTGTGTTTCAATGGCAGGATATAGCCAGGCGGACACCTCCCAATACCTCGAAAAAGTACAAACGGTGGATGGCACCATCAGAACGCTCTACGGTGTCATTTCCGGAGAAAAAGGAGAGGCTCGCAACTGGGAATTGTTTAAATACCTCTTCAAACCGGGTGCGAAATTGATTCCGTCAGGAAAAAACAAAGAAGGAAAAGTGGGGCTGCGCTATATGACTCCGGATGACTACATTGCTTCTTCCGGCGAATGGTTGGTTGCCAATGGCTTCTTTGAAAAGGAAATTCATCGGGAGGTAGACACCTATGGGAGCGTGGTTCAGGTCTTTAGTACCTACGAATCCTACCATAGCGAAGCAGACAGCGAACCTTTTATGCGAGGGATCAACAGTATTCAGCTCATCAACGATGGCGAACGTTACTGGGTTGTGAATATTTATTGGCGACAAGAGTCTGAGGACCACCCGATTCCGCCGCAGTACCTCCCAAAACAATAATTTCGAGTTTGAATTTAAGTCTCCGTCATCTCCAACCAATTTCACCGTTCAAGGTCGTCTTTGCGATCGTTCTCGCTTTTTTCTCCCTGTTTTTGATCATGCAGATTGCGCTACTCGGGATCATCTTGATGGGCGTTGCCTTGCGACTCGCCATGAGGGAAGGGGTCGAAATCGATCTAAACGGTAAGCGCTATCGAAAGATCTACTCGATCTTTGCCATTAACCTTGGTAGTTGGAAAAGACTCCCTGAGCTCGAATACCTCTCTATTTTTAAAACGCGCAAAAAGACGCGCGCCCGGGTGATCGCCGCAGAATCACATTTAAGTACTGTGGTGTACAAACTCAACCTGTTCTACAACAGGAACAAGCATATTGAAGCTTACGTATCAGATGATAAGGACGACGCTATGAGCGTGGCCAATCATATCGCAACGGTGTTGGAATTGGAAATTCACGACGCTACCCGCGAATAACTAGATCACTTCCTCGATCAAAAAATGCTTGCCGCTAAAGGTATAGCTGTCGCCTTTTTTCTTACCGAGCAAGAGCTGCCCGATGGGAGATCCTATGGAAATGCAAATGTAGCTCACGGCATTTACCGATACCATCCCGGCCGAAATGCTCAAAAAGTAATTGGCATTCTTGGTCTTTACCAGACTACCCATTCGGATAACATCCGACTGCGAATAGATCGATACCTTCCGCAGCACCGCCTCCGTATTCTCGATCTCCAGCAACTGGATCCCCGTGTTCTCGCGTTCAATTTGAAGCATTGCCCTGCCCGTATGGTGCTTGTCTCCTGCAGTGCTTTTGCCATCGGCAAACAAAGACTCCTCGATCGACGAGATGGATTTCAACACCTTTTCCTTTCGATCCTTGATGTATCGAATGCACATAAGCAACAACGCTTCCTTTAATTCGATCGGGGTCATTTCTCTGCCAGGTTTAATTGTCCGTAATTGTTCATTTGTCGTAAGACCCATTGTTTTCTGCCTTCCAGATAGGGTGTTCTGGGCGAAGCCTTGAATTTCCGTGGATTGGGCAAGATGGCCGCTATGGCGGCAGATTCGTGCCTGGTAAGATCCTTGGCGCTCTTGTTGAACCAGTGTTGCGCCGCAGCTTCCACACCGTATACCCCATCTCCCATTTCGATGCTGTTAAGATATACTTCCAGGATGCGTTCTTTGCTCCAAAACGTCTCGATGAGTACGGTAAAATAGGCTTCCAGGCCCTTTCGGAGCCAACTGCGCTTTGGCCAGAGAAATACGTTCTTGGCGGTTTGTTGTGAAATGGTACTGCCCCCTCGAATGCGTTTGCCTGCTTTATTCTGCTCATAGGCCATTGAAAAGGCCTAT
>JBCCHR010000037.1:0-13359 GCA_039028655.1 Bacteroidota bacterium | reverse complement strand
GTCAAATAAGCGCCATGCTAAAACCACTAAAGCAAGGGCACAAAATCCTTGCACTAGCGCTGGCTGTTGTCGTTTAACAAGCCCAGGAATTGAAATAGACTTTTTTCACCATCGGTACGCCGTCTTCTTTCGCTCATCAGTTGTTTTTATTTCTGAATACCAAGCGTCCTTTTAGTATAAAATCATCGGCGATGGCATTCTCTTTCAGGCGTTTAAAGATCGATGGAGAGTTGTGATTTACTCCATATCGGGTGCGATCCATGGTATGGGTGAATTCCAGTGCCAACCCGGTATCCGAGATTGAGATGGTAGCTGTAATGCGCTCGGGATGCGTAACTCCCCGTATGGTCATGTCTCCTTCGAGTACAGCGGTGCCGTCTTCGATCTTGGCGGGTTTATTTAGGGTAAATCGCGCCTCGGGATAGGCTTGCACATGGAAGAAGTCCTCATCACGCAGGTGGTCTCGTAATTGTCGATTTTCCTGTTCCAGGGAAGGCATGTCCACCACGATGTTGAGGGTGGCAATGGATTCCGAAGAAAAAAACATCTCGGCACTTTTGATCTCCAGTGTTCCTTCTGGTGCATAGCTGCCTACGGCGGCCTTGCCGATCCAGCTCAGGGTTTGACGGTCGTTGATGATGGCAGTTTGATCCTGGGCGATCGCACTAAAAGTGAAGCTGATCGCGAATAAAAAAAATAGTGTTTTCATGGGTGTTAGTTTAAGAGGTTGGCAGTAGTATGAATGGTTTCGTAACCGCAAACGGTTTCTCCTTCAGGGGTGGTTCCGATAAAGTACCAGAGCGCCCATCCTCCAAAAAGGGAATCGCCGGTGCGATAGTTCTTAGGCCAGGTGTAGGGCTCGGCTCTTGCCATCACCTGCTTCCTGGTGCCGAAGGTCTTATCGAGTTCCTTCAAGGGGTAGGATCTTCTCAAATTCCATTGGTCGTTGTAGTAAATGTAAGCGCCGTATTCCACTATTTGAATCTCGCTTTCTTTGCACAGCACCGAAGTCATGTGCTTCCAATAATAGGTGCCGCCTATCTTGATCGGGTCGTTGATCTTTGGAAAGTGGATCACGTCTATCGCGCGTCGAAGGTCTTGTAATTTCTCCGGGATAAGCCCGGCAGGTGGCGTTCCGTAATTAACCTGGGCGTTGAGATATCCGCAGGTGCTCAGTAGTAAAAAAATGATTGCTTTCATGGGTTTTTGTTTCAGATGAATTATTTCTGAAGCAAATATGAGGCGAACCACCTATGCGAATCGTTGCGATTAGAAAATTGACACGTTTAAATGAGAAGAAGTAAGGCTCAATTCAGAAATTGAGCAACTTAACTATTTGATTTTAAGCTTTTAGGAGATTTTCCTGTGATTTTCTTTACCGTCCGGTTAAACGACGCCTTCGAATTGAATCCAGCCTCGAATGCCAGGCTGAGCAGCGTGTATTTTTCGTTTTCCGGTTGCTGGAGCAATCGTTTGAGTTCCTCAAACCGCAACGCATTGACATAGTCGCTGAATTTGGTTTCGAGCACTGTGGCCAGTGCCCTGGTTACCAAATACGGTTTGGTGTCGATGGTTTCCGATAAGGCACCCAGGGTGAGTTTTGAATCCCGATACAAGTGCTCATTTTCCATGGTGTGGGTAATCTTTTGGGCGATTATCGTAAGTTGTTTCAGCTCCTTGTCTGAGGGAATATCGACCTGTTTGAAGGCAACCGTATTGCGACGAGAAAAACCCTCCAGCCCCAGCCAGTAAGTGAGTACCGCCATGATCACAAAAATGGGGTAACCAAAGAAGTTAAAGGCATAATCAAAGAACAGAAAATCGATGAGCGTGATGAGGGTAAAGACTATGGAGAATATTCCCAACGCGATCACCACACGTTTGATCCAGCTAATGTTCCCGGCTATCAATTTATAGCCTGGCACTGTTTCGGGTTGTTGCAGCACCTTGAGGGATTTCAGGGTATAAAATACGATCAGCAGGCCGCTTATCACATACATGGTAGGATAATGCATCCAAACTACGTACCCCCAATAACCCAGCCACGACAGGCTTTCTCGAGTACCGTCCCAGTAAAAGTTCTGCGACTTGATGTAGAAACTCCAAACTACCTCGATGATCACAGGAAGAAAGTGGATCCAATGGTGTCGTTTCAGTTTGAACTTCGGGTGTACATACGAAAGCGTGAAGAAGTAGATGAGTGCACCGTAGATCCAATTAAATTCCAACAGGATGTAGTACCATGTATCGTAACGCCCCAGCCCGAAAAAATGGAGGATCTCCGCAATCAACCGATACGAAAAGAAAAACAGTATAGCGGCAAGAAAGCGATTGGCCGTGCGATGTATCGTCTGAGAGCGCCACAAGATGGAGCCGTAGATCAAACCCTGGATGGCTCCGATAGCAAGGAGGATAGTGAGAAGTACGGTCTTTGTTTCCACGTTCCTAAAGATAATAATTTGAACGTTTTGTTATTTCTGAATCAAATCCGTCTTCGACGATCAATGCTTGATGTTACGGTGGTAATAGAGCCGAAGCCGTTCGGGAGAAGCTCCCAGGAATCGCTTTAGGTGAATCACCGTAAAATGGTATTGCAATTTTACGGTGCCTACCTGGTCGTATTTCCGAGCCGAAGTAGTGAGCGGTTCCTGGATGATCGTGAACTTATAGTCGTCGTAGACCCGACCGATGAATTCACAGTCTTCGTAGATCGCATACTCGGTGTTGAACCCACCCAGGGCTTCGAAGGCCGAACGACGAATGAACAATGATTGATCCCCCCCTCGACACATTTTCCAGTTGAATCGAGTGAACCACTGGGAAAATTTGAGCACAGGGTGGCTGCTGTCAAATTTCATGCGAAAACTGCCGGCATCAAAACCGTCGTCAAGCTTGTTTAAGATAAGGTGGTCAAAATTGTGCGGGGGGAAAGAATCGGCGTGCAGGAAATACAATATCGATCCTGTTGCTTTACGGGCTCCGGCGTTCATTTGGGCAGCCCGGCCTCTTTCCGAAGAAATAAAAACAATGTCCAGATCAAGTTCGTTTGCACTTGCACAAACCGCCTCATGAGTGCCATCATCGCTCCCGCCATCTACCACGATCACCTCATTGACAGTCCCGGGATGGGCCAATTTATCCAAATGCCGAAGCAACAACCGGATGGTAGGTCGTTCATTGAGGACTGGGATAACAATGGATAGCATGCGGTAAAGATACTAAAGGTGTTAGTTACTTTCGTTCAGGTTCCAGTCGTATTCGAGAAATTCGATCGTGGCATCCGCCGCTATGGGTTGATCACTAAACTGGTTGATGTAGGCGATGAGGTCTGTCTGGCCATTCACCACATAATCTTTGCGATACCAATTAAAAATGGACGACAACTTGAGTTGGGACCCTGCTATCTGGTTCTTGTTTCCATTGATGAAACTCGATGCGGCTTTATTGAGTTGTTCGTTGATCTTCCCGGCGGTATAGGCCTCATTGAGCAAGTTTGGGCACGAAATAGAGGCGCAATTGATCGCAAAATGAATACGCGGTTCGTCCATTTTCCTCAGGATACCATTCTCAATACCACCCAGTGATAAGTTGTTCTTGCCAACCGGCACGATCGCACGTGTCCAGGGACCATTGATGTCCTTGATGCTGGCCACCGGGTAATTGTCAAGTATGAGATCGACGGTGTAGGCATTGTAGAGATTGATATAAAAGGCCAGCAATTCCTGTACACTCCAGGCCTCTGTAGGTCGTTGTGCCGACAGCATGTCCAAATAACGCTGCAGGGATGCTCTGTCCGCTATAAATCCTTGATAGTTCACCAGGCCATCGGAGGCTACATGTTTCCGGAGCAAGGCATCCCACTCGCTGTGATCGATATTTACCGCCGATCCCTCCGTAGTGGATCGCAGGGGAAGTACTACCTTCTTGACCGGTTGTCCCTGGCTAGAAAGCCCTGCCGCCGAGAACAAGGCGCAACTCTGCAATACAAGCAACAGCCCCGCACCGTACAGGATATATTTAATTCTATTCATAGCTTAATTATTAAGCGACCAGTCGTATTCCATGAACGACTTTCGAGCGTTGGGATTGATTGTTTTTTCTGAATACTTAGAGATGTACTCGATCACCGTGCCGTTGGTTTTAAAATCTTTGGAGAACCATGAGAAAATCTTTGACAGGCGTACCCGATCTTCCGATATCATATTGCGCCTGGGGTCGTTGATAAAATCCCGGGCCAATTGGTCCAGTTGTGCGTCCACCTGTTGCGCGCTAAAGGCCTTATTGAGCAGTGGAGGACAGGAAAAAGAAGCGCAATTGATTCCGAAGTGAATACGCGCATCCCCCATCTTGCGTAATATCTTGTGTTCGATCTCGTCGAGGTTGTACCACTTGGCACCCAATTTCCAAAGTCGTTGGTCCCAAGGCTTGTCGATTTCCTTAATACTTTGCAGCGGCAGATTGCGCACGATCAGGTCGACCGTCATGGCGTTGTATGCATTCATCCAATACGCCAACTTGTCCTCCTGACTCCAACTTTCGTCGGGCATATGGGCACCGAGAGAAGCTATGTAGTCCCGCAGTAACCCTTTGTCCAGTCGAAAGCCTTCGTAATTTACTACGCCGTCTTTGGTTACATACTTTTGTAGCAGGAGGTTCCATGCTACGTGATTAAAGATCTCCACTCTTGGAGGGTTGGATACAACGGTGTCCTTTGTGATCACCGGGTCGATCTTTTCTTCCTTGGCAGTGACCACACGCACGGAGTCGGGTAATTGAACGATCACAGTGTCTTGGGTCGTAGTGACTGCAACAGGCGTTGGCTCGGGTCCGTCGTCCTTTGTTACGATCTTACCGGTTCCGCAGGAACAGATCAATACCAACAGTAGTAAAAATAGGGATGTTCTCATAGTACAATTTGATATACGAAAAAGTTTGGGCTTTGGTTTTTTTGTGCCGAAACAATTCGTCCGATTGGTCGGTGAGGCTCCCGGTCACCACATACGTGGGCAGGCAATTTCCTAGCAACAACCTCCACCGTCGTAGTGGAAGGTAGACTCGCTGATGTAGATATCGTCTCTTCCCAGATCGGCCAGATTGCCAGCGGTTTTGTCGCAAATAGCGATGGGCTGGTTTTTGAGCAGAATATGCCCCTTTTGATCATCCAGGTAGTCTTCTTCTCCAAAGTAGATCGCTGCTTTACCTGTAAACACGCACGGTCCATCATCCGGCATAGGATCTTTGATGGCTGCCACTTCGATCGACTCAATATAAATGAGCTCATCGGTAGGGTAGTGCTTGGGGTCCAGGATGCGATACGGCTTACGGGCGCGTATCTCGATAGTTCCAAAACCGGCGTCGGTGAGTGCTTTTACATATTTTTCGATGGGAAGGCTACCGCTCAGACACAGAGCCCGTAGTCGCTCGTCGTTACGAAGCGTTTCGTTCATAGGCTGTTCGCAAGTTGGATCACTCATTACCAATCGGCCATGTGGTTTCAATACCCGGTACATCTCATCGATCGCGCATTTGAGGTCGTCTTCCTTGAAAATATTGAACAGGCAATTCTGCGCCGCCACATCGATGCTGTTGTCGGGCACCGGCAGGTTCATGGCGTCTCCTTTTTTGAGGTCAACAAATTCGCTTTTAAACCAGGGGTTCTGGGCTTCGGCTTCCCGGAAGTTGTTTCGTGAGGCCTCCAGCATTTCGTCTACCACGTCCACGCCGATCACGCCGCCCTTCTGACGGGAGAAATAGGCAAACTGCAGCAATTCCATTCCGCCACCTACACCCACGTATAAAATGCGCGGGTCATTTACAAGATCACGGGCATGCACGGTACTTCCACATCCGTAATTCATCTCTTGCATGATCTTGGGGATCTTTAGTCCCGGCAATTCCCAAATAGGGTTGGTGGTGCAACAGAGTCCCACATCAGGAGTGAGGGCTGCTTCCTTGTAAACATCATGGGTGGTTTCTAAATAGCTCATAAAACGGTTTTATACGTAAGGTATTCGGTCGGTTACCGTGTCAATACTTTACGCTTGCATTATAATTTTCTGATCAATTCGGTAAATATGGCGATCATATCGGGTTCAGCCTTGGCGGCCATGGCAATGATCTCACTTATGTCTACCGGTTTTAAATTGTCCGGGTCACACTCATCCGTAAGCACAGAAATGGCGGCCACAGGCAATTGTAAATGGTTGGCCACGATGACCTCGGGAACAGTGCTCATTCCCACGGCGTCGGCACCGATGGTTTTGAGGTATCGATATTCGGCACGGGTTTCCAGTTGAGGCCCGACCACACTTGCATACACTCCTTTGTGGAGCGTAATTCCTTTGTCGACGGCGATGGCTTCAATGGTCGTGTTGAGAGCCGCATCGTAAGGGGCGCTCATGTCTACAAAACGCTCTCCCAGCTTTTCAACACCTTTAAAGGCAAGGGGTGATCCCCCCTGGAGATTGATATGGTCGTCGATCAACATGATCTCGCCCTTGCTGAAATTGGTATTGATCGCTCCTGAAGCATTGCTCACCAAAAGTTTTTTTATGCCTAACGCCTCCATCACCCGAACGGGAAAGGTTACATCCAATAGTGAATACCCTTCATATAAGTGGAATCGACCCTGCATCAGGATCACTTTTTTTCCGGAGAAAGTGCCGTAGATGAGTTTCCCCTTATGGAATTCGACCGTGGCTGTAGGGAAATTGGGGATGTGATTGTAGCTCACTTCCGCTTCAATGTCTACCTTTTCGATGATCTGCCCAAGTCCGGTACCCAGAATGATTCCGATCTCCGGTTTTTCAAAACCCCTCCGAATGAGGAACGCCGCACTTTCGTCGATAAACTTTTTCATTTCAAATCATTTAAAAACTGCTGAAACACCTCGATATGCTGTATGTCTTCGTACACATCCACATCATTGCGCTCAGGAAGCAAAAATAAGGATTCGCCCTCTAAATCGGACAGGGTATCTCGCAAAACAGTCTCCGTGCCCCAGTTTTTTCGTTCGAACACCTCTTTCTTGACTTTTCGCGAGCCAATCAGGTAATAGCCACCGTCCTCTGCCGGACCCAATACAAAGTCGTGGTGATCCAGTGCTTCAAAGGCGCTATTCAGATCTGAAGGGCCAAGGTCGTACAGATCACTACCGATTAACAGGATGCGCTCGAAGCCGGCGGCAAATCCATTTTCGAAGGCCTGTTGCATGCGGATGCCCAGATGAGAGCCCATTTGTTGTCGCTTCTCGAACTGTTTGTCGTCCCAAATATCGTTGGTTCCTATTTCTTCGGAATAATATACGTGCCGTACGGCGTTCACCTTGCCGGCTACATCGGCGGTATGTTTCAGCAAGAATTTGTAGATCTCCAGGGCTGCTCTGTCGCCAACGGTTGCGGCCAGGCGTGTTTTGCACTTTCCCAATTGCGGATTACGTGTAAAGATGATGAGCAGATCTTTCATGTTCCTATTGGGCCTGGTTATCCGTCACTTTTACGCCTTGTTTGAGCCATTTTCCCCATGGCTTGGCGCAAATGTGCACATTTTCGGTAGGTTTTTCGGTACTGTCCAGTACCTCATAACCCGTGTTCTTCCACTCGAATATACCTCCGTAGAGGTTGTAAACATCCATAAATCCTGCCTTTTGAAGTTTTTCTCCGATTTCTTCGGAACGGATCCCGAGGGAACAATACACTACCAGGGTAGCATTTTTGTCCTGGATGAGCCCCGAAACGGAATCGGACGAAAATGTATTGTAACCTACGAACAGGGAAGAAGGGATATGACTCACATCGTATTCGCGCCGCTCCCGTGCGTCGAGTACGATCACTTCACCATGGAGTTGTTTTTGTTTCAATGCTTCCACGGAAATATAGGGGACGCTTCGGGTGTTGTACTGGTCCAGCAGGCGTTCGAGCGACTTTTGACCGTAGCCCGTCGTTATTCCGCAGAAAAACAAAAAAAATAATAGTGATCTTTTACCCATTTTACGATTGTTCCGCTAGTTGGTCACCGTACCCTGACAACTACTTCCGGCACCTGCCGTACAACCATAACAGTGCTGGGAGATCACGATCTTACGATCGTTTAGCAACGCTTCGTTGTAGTCTTTGATATGCTGTACTTTACTAGCCACCTTGAGGTCCAGCATTTGGTTGAAGTCGCAGTCGTACAACCATCCGTCCCAACTTACCGAGAGCGTATTGGTACACATCACGTTCTGAACGGCCGCGGGGTTATAGGCCTCTACCAGGGCATACATATAATCCTCGTAGTTTTCGGAGGCAATGAGATAATCGAGGAATCGGGAAATTGGCAGATTGGTAATGGCGAATAATTGGTGGAACTGAATGCCAAAATCTTCCATGAGCGCCTTCTTGAATTCTTTTTCCATGCTGGCCTGGTCGCCGGGCAGAAAAGCACCGCTGGGATTGTAAACCAGATCGAGTTTGAGGCTGCTATCGGGCATGCCATAACCTACTGCGTTGAGGTCTTTTAAGGCTTGAATAGAAGCGTCGAAAACACCATCGCCTCTTTGTTTATCCGTCTTACCACGCGTCCAATGCGGCATGGAACTTACTACGTGCACGTTGTGTTTTTTGAAGAATTCGGGTAAGTCGTAGTACTTTTTATTGGCTCGAATGATGGTGAGATTGCTGCGTACGATAAAATCTTCGATCCCGGCCTTGCTGGCCTCTTCCACAAACCACCGAAAATTCGGGTTCATTTCGGGGGCACCACCGGTAAGGTCCAGGGTGGTGGCTCCCGTATTTTTGATCACCTCCAGGCACTGTTTCATGGTCTCGACCGTCATGATCTCCTTTCGAGTGGGGCCGGCATCCACGTGGCAGTGTTCGCATACCTGGTTGCACATATACCCAACATTGATCTGCAGGATCTCCAGCTTTCTGGGTCGCAACGGAAACTGATCGGTCTCTTTGATCTTTTGAGCAAAGGTGGGCAACTCACCATCTTTGAAAATTCCATTGGAAAGGATCTCCAGCTGGCGATTGGACTGGGCCAACTCGCTTTTTCGTCTATGCAGGGATTGGGTTTTTACTTTGGTCATAGCAATTTCTTTGGGGCCGGCAATATCCTAGCCATCCAATTTGTTTACCTTGTTCATCATCATCACCGAACTAACCAGTGTGGCACCACTCTTTATGGCGGCACCCACATGTACGGCTTCCATCATTTCTGCTTTGGTGATACCGCGCTGAAGTCCGTCTTTGGTATAGGCATCAATACAATAAGGGCATTGTTCGGTGTGGGCCACGGCCAGAGCGATCAACGATTTCTCTCGGGCAGATAGGGCCCCTTCTTCAAAAACTTTTCCGTAATAATCGAAGAATTTGGTCCCCAATTCTTCGCTCCAATCGGTGATATTGCCAAACTTGCGCAGGTCTTTGGGATCGTAATATGACATATACTTTCTTTTTACGTACGTATCCGAAAATGATTTGGTTTTCTTCGGAACAGGTAAATATAGGGAAGTAGTCTAATTTATGGGTGTACCCTTACGAAAGTTTTTAGAAAATCAATCGAAAATATAGGCAACTCCCGTGCTAAAATCGTACTGCGATTTCCGTATGCCAACAGCGGGCACCGTATCGTAGGTGAACGTATAGTTGATCTTCAGCGCGAAATTGGCAAATAATCCCACAGCCAGGGAGCTCTGACTGGAGATCCGGTAATCACTCACATCACTCCAAAGAGGTTGGTAGTAAGTGGTACTTATGATCGCGATGTGCTCGGTGGGGTAGAGGCTGAATGAAAGGTAAGAACTTCCCCGGATATCGCGCTGCAACGGGGTGATCCCATCGGTCACTTCTTCATACTCCAGCATCGACAACACCCCGAGATAGAACTTGTACTTTTCGGACTTGGTGAGTTTGAATCTCGGACCGGTGCCAACCAGCCCACGAAACTCGATCAAATTTACTTTGTTGTATTGCCCCTGCAAAAAGCCTTCCCAGGCGACGCGTGGAGCAAAGCGGTAATTATAACGGAGGTGGGTGATCCCGCTGTTCTCGAATTTACTCTCGTCGATCTTTTGGAATTTCACGTCGTTGCGAAAAATAAAGAGGTGGGGATCTTTCTTGTATTGGATATGAATATCGGTACCGATGACCAAAAAATCATTCACATTTCTTTTTAGGGCAAAATTGGCTCCCATATTACCCGAAAAACCCGATGTATCGGTCACTTTTCGAAGCGATTCGGCGTTGAGGATCTGGGCGACACATAACGGCCCGGAAAGAAGACAAATAAAGAGAATGAAGCCCTTCATAGACTTAGTTAGCAAGCTAAATGTAGCACTTTTTGAGGGACACCCAAAGTACCGGCCCGTAATTTGTTAAAATTGTGTTTATTTGAAACAGAAATCCTGCTTTAGTTTTTATCTTTGAAGGTGAATAATAATAGTCTTTGGTATAAAATACTATTCACTTAAAAAAGAAAGCTATGGATATTGTAAGTCGAGGATTAGAATTTGAACAACGGAAGACGACCTTCAAAACTACGAGCGAGCGGATTGAAGCTTCTCGCGAGGTAAAAAGTTTGATCTTGGGAATCAATGAGATCTACAAAAAGAACAAGGATTCCAAATTGATGGACCTCATGAAGCGCCTTACCGTTATTAAGCAGAAAATAGAGAAACGATTAAAAGGCCGATTGGCCGCATAATGATCAAAACCCTCAACATCTTGTTGGGGGTTTTTTTTAACCTTCGTTCTCTGTTTAGGTGTCCAGAACATTGGAAATGGCCAAAGCATAGTCCGGGATGCGCCCAACATTCTGCAGTTTGATGGCGGCCATTTTTAGGGCGGTCTCCAAACTGATCTGATTGGATCTGCCCTGGAGTTTCGAATACAGGAAACCTGACCAAAATGCGTCTCCCGCTCCCGTTGCGTCCATGATCTTTTCCACCTTCACGGCCGATAATTGTATCATTGGCATACCTGGCTCGCTCAGTTTTGCACCTTCTTTACCCAGAGTGAGGCATACCAGTTTGGCACCCAGTCCGTGTAATTTTTCGAACAATGCTTCGTGCGACATACCTGCACCAAAAAGTCGGTCCACATCGTCCTGGCTCAACTTTACCAGGGGTCCCAATCTACAATAGGAAGCAACTACTCGGGCTGCTTCGTTGGCGTCTGGCCATATTTTTTCGGAATAATTGGCGTCGATACTAAGTTGGCATCCGGCTGCCTTTGCTTCGGCGGCTTTTTGCAAGATGGTCGATTGCGCAGGGTCTTTGCTCAACGCGAAACAAGAGGTGTGGAAAATGCGGGTTTGCTGGAGGACAGACAGAGGTAATTGCTCAGGCAGGATAAGTGCATCGGCACCACGAAAAGGGATGAATTCGGGAGTGCTCACTGTGCGATTGACGAAGATAACCGTGGTTGGGGTGCCGGCCACCTCCCGGATTCCGTCGATACCTATGCTTGTTTCCTTGAATCGCTTGATTACGTAGTCGCCAAATCCATCGTCTCCTACACTAGCCGCCATCTTCACATTCATGCCTAAGCGGGCCATATTCATGGCAACATTAGTAGGAGAACCTCCCAAATAGCGGTGGTAGTCCTTGGTGTGTTTAATGGGTTCTTCTACCTGGGTCCCAATAAAATCAATGAGGGTTTCCCCCACGCACAAAATATCTATAGGTTTGTTGTTGGATGTCATTTGGTAAAAAGTTCGCCAGGAGGAATTAGTTCGTTTAGTTTTGTGCGAAGGCTTGGTTGCAGTAGAGAAAGCCCGTATTGATACGAGGCGTTCATCCATCCAAAACCTTCGGTGGTGATGTATTCGAATTCGGTACCTACGTTGCCATATTCGGCGAAAACCTTGTGCGTTGCACTCACCACATCATATTTTTCAGGAATGGTGCCGTTATAATCCACGGCATTCTTTGTGATCATGAAAAGCCATCGATATAAAACCTGCTGCAGTTCCTCTTCAAATCCGTAATTGCGAAGCCCCTTCCATATCAGCATTTGATGAGGTGCCCATCCATTTGGGTAATCCCACTGTTTTTGTGGTCTTTCATTCGAAATAGGCCCTCGACTTTCTTCTGTACAGGAGGCGATACCTCCTTTTTCCAACAACAGTGGAAGCGCATTCTCCACTACTTTTTTTGCTTGTTCAGGGGTGCAAATATGGGCCCAAAGTGGCGTAAACAGCGTTGCTGAAACAAAGTGGCTTTGTTGTTTTTTTCTGAAGTTGTAATCGAAGTACATGCCCTGCTCTTCATTCCAAAGGAAATCGTTGATCAACCTTTTGCGCTGTGCCGCTTTCTCATCCCAGTATTCCGAAGTATACGTGCGATCACCTATGTAGAATTGGTTGTCGAACTCTTGTTCGATCAAGGCTGAGAAGTCGGTTTCATACTTGTACAGGAATGCGTTCAGTTCCACCACGTTGAGATCGGCACATATGCCCTCCAATCGGTAGGAGGTGTCGTGTCCGTTTTCGCGTACGCTTCGGTCGTGGACGAAGTAAGCGTCGAGTTGTTCGTTATGGATCTCCCCAGTGGCGTACAATGCCTCATACTGAGCTACCTCCATATTTGCTTCCGCAGCAAACGAAGCAAAAACATGAGTAAAATGACCGGCTTCTGCCTCGGGCGGTTTCCCCAAACCTTCGGCGAGGTAACGGTTTAAACCATTGTTGGTTTGTCGCTTTCCTTGGACCATCCACACCGTTTCGTACTCCTTGATGGCGGTCTTTAAATGGCTTTTGAGCCATGATCGATCACCCGTATTCTCGTAAACCTCCCGAATCAAACTGCTGTAAAAAGGAGGTTGGGTGCGGGTGAGGTAGTAGGAACGGTTGGCGTTGAGGATCTTACCGTAATGCTCTATCTCGTATTGAAAATTATTGGCCATGGCCTTTGCCAGATCTACACGTCCATCCAGTAGCAGGCCAACCGACTCGAAATAACTGTCCCAGCCGTACATTTCGTTGAAGCGACCTCCAGGAACCACGAAGGGCTCTCCTTTGATCCCTCCATCTTTTTTAGAAAGCTTTAGTGATAGTATCCCACTTTGGTCGTTCAAGGAGCGAACATATTCCGGAGTAATATTTTCTGGCAATTGCACCACTTTCATGGGGAGTTCTTGAGACAATTCCCGATAATAATCAAGCGCCAGATCGTCGTGATGAGGTACATACACAGTTAGAATACTGCCTTCGATGGTTTCGTTTTTGGTATCGGACAAGAGTGCTTGAATGCCGTTTCGATCCATGCTGCGGGTGAGTCCGTTCCAATAGTAGTCGCGTATCATTCTCGAGATGCGTTCTACGGGCAGTTCTTCTATCTTGTTAGGATCGATGTCAAGCAAGGTCTCGCCTTCATTT
>JBCCHR010000036.1:0-13416 GCA_039028655.1 Bacteroidota bacterium | reverse complement strand
GCCACTGCGCAGGTTGCCGGTGTCTTTGATGAGTTGGTCGACCATGTATATCAATGAAGAGGCTCCTTGCTCCTGATAGGAAGGAAGCAAGGCCAGAATCACATAGTCCCGAACGTTGCCATAGGCCCTTTGAAACCCGGCTCTAAAACTTTCCTGATACAATTCGGTGCTAGCCACATGATGATAGCTGCGTTGGCTCCCGGTCGTCCCGCTGCTGGCAAATTGGACAGCCGCAGTTTTTTCCGAAGAAATCACAGAAAAACTTTTGAAAAACTCGATAGGTAAGAATGGAATGGCTTCCAAGGTAGTTACGGAAGCCGGATTCACACGCAAATGATCGCAGAAATCACGGTACACGGGCACGTTTTCGTATTGGTAGTGAAATAGTTCGATCGCCAATTCTTCGAATTGAGTGCCGGAGGAAATTGAGAAAACGCGGTCTTCGAACATGAGTGTGTGGCAATGATCATTGGATCATGCAGCAATTCGACATCAAAAGTAAGTAATATTAAGCCATCTCTAGAGTGCCTGTGGGGAACATTGGATAATTTTTGAACCGGGTTGAGCAATCGGATGATTTTTCATAAATTGTTTCTGAAACGTTACCGAATGGTTAACATAAATTGGAATCGCCCGGAAACGATGGAATATGCACTATATTTAGCCTTCTTAATGCCTACCAACTAACAATGAAAAAAAAGAATACCAAGATCCTATTGGTCGACGATGAGCCTGATGTGCTGGAGATTTTAAGCTATAATTTGTCTTCCGAAGGGTATCAGATCTTTACTGCCAATAACGGTGCAAAGGCCATCAAGCAAGCACAAAAACACAATCCTCATCTTATTATCCTGGACGTTATGATGCCCGAAATGGACGGGATCGAAGCTTGTGAACAACTACGACAGATTCCTGAGTTGTCCGAGACCATCATAACCTTCTTAACAGCTCGGGGAGAAGACTATTCCCAGGTAGCAGGTTTCGAGGCGGGCGCCGATGATTACATCACCAAGCCCATTAAACCTAAAGTATTGGTGAGCAAAGTGAAGGGGTTGCTTCGTAGGTTCAAGGATGTGGAACTGAGCGATTCCAACATCACTGCCGGCAATTTGGTGATCAATAGAGAACAATATAAGGTCCAACGAGGGAAAGAAGAGTTGATTTTGCCAAGAAAAGAATTTGAATTGTTAGCTTTGTTAGCATCTAAACCTGGTAAAGTTTTCAAACGGGACGAGATTTTGGATCGAGTTTGGGGAAATGAAGTTGTCGTTGGTGGGCGAACCATAGACGTACACATCCGTAAGCTGAGAGAAAAAATTGGCGACGACAAGTTTAAAACTGTGAAGGGGGTAGGCTATAAGTTTGTTATTTAATGGCTCGAAACCTAAGGAGGACGTATAAGTTTGCGGGGAACACCGCGACTCTTATTACCATTTTCATGACACTCTTATGGGGTGTTTTTTTTTACTTCCATGAGGGGCTAAGTTATTGGTACCTGGCCCTGTTTTTCCTGATCTGTTTTGTAGTTTCCTTCTCGATCATCCAATATCGTGTAGAGAAGTTCATCTATGCGCGGGTAAAATCGATCTATGATAATGTAAAATTGCTTGATGCCAGTACGTTCGATCGACGCCAGATCACCACCGATATGCAAACACTCACCAAGGAAGTCGAGCGCTTTGCAGAGAGTAACAAATTGGAGATAGAAACCCTCAAGGTTCGGGAGAATTACCGACGGGAGTTCATGGGGAATGTTTCCCACGAGTTAAAAACACCACTTTTTACCGTTCAGGGATATATCTTAACGCTACTCGATGGCGCCATGAGCGATAAGGCAGTGCGCAAAAAATACCTTCAAAGGGCCAGCAAAGGGGTGGAGCGATTGATCTATATTGTGAAAGACCTAGACATGATCACCAAGCTCGAAGTTGGCGATCTTGCGCTTCAGAAGGAACGATTTAACATAGTGGAAACGGTTCAGAACGTGTTTGATCTCCTGGAAATGAAGGCCGCTAAAAAAGAAATTTCACTTGAATTTGATATCGACTATAACGAGAGTATTTGGGTGAATGCCGATCAGGAGCGCGTTCGGCAGATCCTGATCAATCTGATCGAGAATTCCATTAAATATGGGAAGACCGCCGGTACCACCGAGGTGAGCATCGAAGACCTGATCCAGAACAAGGTGATCGTGCGTGTAACCGACAATGGTGAAGGAATCGAAACGGAGAATATTCCACGACTATTCGAGCGTTTTTTCCGAATCGACAAAAGCGGTTCTAGAAAGGAAGGAGGAAGCGGTCTGGGTCTTGCCATTGTAAAACACCTTGTGGAAGCCCATAATGAGAAGATATACGTCGAGAGCCAATTTGGCGTTGGATCCGAATTCTCATTTACCCTCGAAAAGGCCAAATAGACGCGATAGGTCCTGTTCCCCTTGCCATGCCTGGAACCCCGAATACTGGTCCACTTTCTTTAAGTTTTCCAATGTAAATTCCCGTTGTCTGCAATATGGCGCGATCTTCTGTTTCTCTAGTTGTTTGGCCAGGTAGTTTTGCTCATATTGTCCCGGTGTGGGTATAAAGAACGCCTTTTTTCCCATGGCGGCGAGGTCCATGATGGTTGTGTATCCCGAACGGGCGATCACCAATTCACTTTCGTTAAGGACCTGCTCCAGCGATCGGGTGGTCATAAAATTGGCAATGGCAAGATTTTCACGAAATTCGATCTGTTCCTCATCTTCGATCACCCCGCGAACCAACAAAACCCTGGATTTGGTATTTGTAAAAACTTCTAACATTCGATTTTCCAGCAAGCTGCGTTGTGGTTCGGGTCCGGACAACACGATCAAAATATCGTATTTAGTTTCGGTCGGTTTTGCCTTCATCCGACTTAGGGGCCCAATATAGGTAAGAGGGAAATCAACTGCGGGAGGATGCCCCAAGGCGCCAGAAAGGTTGGGCGTGCCGGCCACATCGGGAACCCAGCAGCTGTCAAATTTTTGAATATGGCGCTGGTGCATCCTGCTGCTCATTGCCGAGGTAGCACCGCTCAAGACCACCACCTGGTGGGTGAGATAGACGGAAGGCACGTCTATATGGTATACGCCGGGGCGGTTGTCGCTTATGATTCCCTCGATAGCGCCTTCGTCGACCAGCTGCGCTACCTGTTGATGTTCTTGTTGAATGGCTCGTTGAATGGCCGGTAGAGAACGCAGTAATTTCAACTTGAAAAACAAACCATTCCTGGGGTAGCGGATGGCGTAGGAAGGCAACGTAATATGCGAAAGCTGGGGGAACTCTTTCCGAAGCAGCTGCAGCGCCGCTCCTTCGCTCCCCAGCAAAACGCTATAGCCTTGGTCCATCAATGCCCGGATGATCGGAATACAGCGAGTGGCATGCCCCAGTCCCCAGTTGAGTGGGGCTACGAGAATGGTCTTTTTGGCAGATTCTGGCATGGTCGGGGAATAATTTGCATCTTCCTTGTAAAAACAAAGGTATGGATTCTGCCCACAGGGTATTATTTCATTAATTTTACCGCCGAAACGTAAACGAAAAGAGCCAAGTGGGAAGTAAGAACAAACTAAAGCGATTCAACGAAAATGCCACCTTCAAAAATGTGGTGCAACCCACTCGTGAAACCCTTTTGGAAGGTTCCTTTGACCTCAAGGGCAAGTGGAATGCTTCTTTCTTCGGAAACGAGCATCCAATTGTGCTCGAACTGGGATGCGGGAAGGGCGAGTATTCGGTGAATCTGGCCCGCAGGTTTCCGCAGAAAAATTTCATCGGAGTAGACATCAAAGGCGCACGATTCTGGCGTGGAGCCAAAACCGCATTGGAAGAGCAGTTACCCAACGTAGCCTTTTTGAGAACCCAGATCGAATTGATCGATCGTTGTTTTTCCGAAAACGAAGTGTCGGAGATCTGGATCACTTTTCCCGACCCACAGATCAAATACAAGCGAACCAAACACCGACTCACTAACCAGGAATTCCTGAACAAATACCGTAAGATCCTCAGAAATGATGGTCCCATACACTTAAAGACCGATAGTGAGTTCATGCACGGTTATACCCTGGGTTTGTTGCACGGTCTGGGAGAAGAAATCGCCTACGCTCACCACGATGTGTACCATAGTGAGGGAGCACCGGCCGAGGTGACCAACATTCAGACCTTTTACGAAAGTGGATATCTCGAACAGGGCAAAAAGATTACCTATGTACGATTCACTTTAAGTGACAAATAATTGTATATTCACGGAACAAACCAACCAAATGTCAATTGTCACCAATTTTGCTATTGGATTCCTGGCGGCGCTCGTTGGAGTGATTCCTCCGGGTTTGCTCAATATGTCGGCCGCCAAGATAAGTATGAAGCAGGGGCGGAAAGTGGCATTGCTTTTCTCTTTAGGCGTCACGCTTACCGTTTGCCTGCAAACCTACGTAGCGATGTTGTTTGCGCGCTACCTGGAGCAGCACGATGAGCTAGTTTCCATGTTACAAAAGGTGGGCTTGGGCATCTTTATTTGCCTTACCATTTATTTCTTTTTTATCGCCAAAGACACGAGAAGGGACCATAGCAAGGTGATCAATCATTCCAAGACCAATCGTTTTTTCTACGGAATCCTGCTGGCTGCCCTCAACTTGTTACCATTGCCCTATTGGGTGTACCTAAGTGTGACTTTTAGCGCTTTCGGGTGGTTTACCTTTGAGCAACCGGCGTTGTTCGCTGCCGTACTGGCTTCCGGCGCGGGTACGTTTGTGATGTTACTGGTGTATGCACAATTCTTCCGCAAGCGGCAGGACCGGTTTTTGTTCAAATTGAACATGAACTATATCATCGGCTTAATTACCGCAGTGATCTCGGCGATCACGCTGGTCAAGATCATTAATAATCTATAATGGCTGATAACACTGGATTTTTTCAAAAGGTCTATGAGGTGGCTCGTTGTATTCCCTTCGGAAGAGTGACGAGCTATGGCGCCATAGCACGCTATTTAGGTGCTGCTGGCAGTGCTCGAATGGTAGGTTGGGCCATGAACGGTGCCGGAAAGTATCCCGATGTCCCTGCTCACCGCGTCGTAAACCGAAAAGGATTGCTCACGGGAAAGCATCATTTTGATGGCATCAACCTGATGCAGCAATTATTGGAATCGGAAGGGATCGAAGTGGTCGATAACCAGATCCAGAACCTCGAAAAACACTTTTGGGATCCGATTAGGGAACTTGAATGACCAAAAAGAAGTGACCAGCTACGCCTGATTAGTGGCAACTAAATTTTTTAATTGAATGATTGGTTTTATATTGCGATGCAAATGGGTAATTCCGGTTATATGAAAGGCATATTTTTTATTCTACTATCCTTTTTTGCGACCCTTTCGGTAGCACAGGAAGCACAGCGTACTTCTTTGGGTATGGCTGGTTCCAATGCCTCGGTCGAAGTGGAAGGCAAAACGTATTATGTGCTTTCCAGCGTTGGGCAGCAAAGTGTGATCGGTGTGGCCAGCAACGACGCCTTTACCCTGCGTCAGGGGTATCAACAACCCCCGATCAGGGTGGTGGGAACCACCAATGTCGTAGACGAACTTGACGCGATTGTTTTTCCTAATCCTACCAGTGCACAGGTAACGGTCCGATTTGGAGCGCCTGTAACCACTGATATTCTAAGCACCTTGTACGATACACAGGGTCGCGAGATCGAGCGCAGGATCATCCCGCCTACCCAAACGTTTAACCTGGACCTATCCTCCCTGGCAACTGGGGCCTATATATTGCACCTCAGGATACAAGGAGATGCCTTTACAACTCAATTAATCAAAAACTAGTACAACCACCCTATGAAGTCAATTTATCTTTCAATACTTTTTTGTGGGCTTTTTATCGCAGGAATGCATGGTCAGGAGCTTTTCATCCATGGAGGAAAGTCGGTGACCACGTTTCAGTTCAAAGATGTCTTGTCGATCGAATTACAAGATATTCAGTCCACCAACCACAGTTATATTGACGTTGGGTATCGTGGGAAGCTCTTTACCGAGGCCATTAACTGGGTAGGGGAGTTTGGTGTGCACACCTATGGTGCCACCGGAAACGATAACTTTCAAAATTTCCTGGCCTGGGAGACCACCTACCTGGGGCTTTCGGCAGGGATCGATGCCGAGTTGTTCACGGTCAATCGATTTGCCTTTCACGTGAGGGCGACGGTTGGACCAGAATTGATGATTCAAGGTACGCAGGTGCTCAACAATCAGGTATTCGATGTACTTAATGAGCAGGATTTTGATACTCCTTTTGTATTCCTCAAAGGAGCTGCTTCCTTCGAATATAATGCCACCGACGACCTGGCTTTATTCTGTCAGTATCGTTTTGCGCGTGGGTCCCAAATAAACAGTAACGAATCGGGCGCCGACCTGGGGTACATTTCCAATGACTTCGGAATTGGTGTGATCGTTAAGCTTAAGAACAAGGCAGATAAAGACGACGATTCCGATACAAAAAACTAATTCAAGATGAAAAAGATTTACTACATACTCCTTGGATTCATGATGTGCGGCATGAGCTACGCGCAAACAGATGCCATTAGCTATCAAGCTGTGATCCTCAATCCGGACTCCCAACAACTACCGGGAAATGATGCAGTAGCCACGGTACTCCCCGAGACCGATGTGTCGCTGCGATTTACGATCATAAACGAAAATGGATTTAAGGAATATCAGGAAGTTCACGACGTGACCACCGATTTGTTTGGAATGGTCAACCTGTTCATTGGAGAAGGTGTTCGCACGTCCAATCTTCAGTTCACAGAAGTACTTTGGGCTGGGAAAGCCAAAACCCTCTTGGTAGAGATCGATTTCTATCGGCTGGGCGAATACGTACAGCTGAGCGCGGAGCAACTTACCTTTACCCCACAAGCATTCCACAGAGACATTATTGCTACTGGCGATATGGTGGTAGAAGGAAAGGCTACATTTAACGACAATTTTGTGATCGAAGGTCTTACTACGATCAATAACGATCTGGAAGTGAGCGGAAACACCCTGGTGGAAGGGAATGCCACGATAGAAGGCGACACCAATATTGGTGAGGACCTTACCGTAGAAGGTACCACCAACCTCAACAGCGAACTATTCGTTAATAACGGGAGTACCACTCAATTATCAGGGCGTTTGAACGTCGAAGGTCTCACCGTGGTGAACGACAGCCTTCGTGTAACCCAAAACGTAAGTTTTGGTGGTAACCTTGGTGTAACTGGCAATGTGGATATCGATGGTGATCAAACTGTATTGGGAGACGTGGTTCTGGACCGAAGTTTAACTGTTCGGCTTCCCACAACCTTAAATAACGATCTCTTTGTTGCAGGTCGTACCGATTTGCAGGGTGCCCTGGCGGTGAACGGTTCGGCACGAATTGTGAACGCGCTTGATGTGGGTGGTCCTACGGTGATCGACAATGACTTAACAGCCACCGGAAACGGTTTGATAGGAGGTACTCTGGATGTTTTAGGCAAGGCCACCATTAGTGATAACTTAGCTGTGAACGGCCTAACAAGCCTCAATGACGACCTTAAAGTAGACGGGGGCAGTACAAGTTTGCTTACTGGTCCTGTGAGTATAGGAGGTAAGACTGATGTGAGCAATTCGTTTAATGTGTTGGGTGCATTCCCGACCGATTTGAGCGGGTCGTTGCACGTGGTAAAAAATGCGGTCTTCGATGATGATGTTTTGATCGATGGCATGCTTACGGTAAACAACAACCTCAATTTGCCCGGTTTAACCATTAGCGGAGATGGTAATGTGAATGGCGAACACATCGCTTTGTTTGAGAATACGAGTGGCGGCTCGGCCGATGGAATTGCGATCCGTATCAACGCTTCCGATTTAAGCTCTAACAATCACTTTGTGAGTTTCTTTGGACAGGGATCGTACCTGGCTGGACGCATTGAGAGTTTTAGTGCCAACGCCGATGGGGTAAACATGCCTCAGAACATATCCAATTCAACTGAGATTCCTCAAAATCAGGGGATCGTATACGGTTCCAAAGGGGCCGATTATGCTGAGTGGCTGGAAAAAGAAAACCCAAACGACACCTTTATGGTTGGCGAGGTCGTTGGTATAAAAGGAGGAAAGATATCCCGGAATACGCAAAATGCCGACCACGTACTCACCATCTCCATGGCACCGATCGTTTTAGGGAACATGCCGGACGAACACCGTAAGGCAGCCTTTGAGAAGGTTGGATTTATGGGCCAGGTGCCGGCACTTGTTAAAGGAAAAGTGAACAAAGGAGATTATATTGTTGCCTCCGGGAATAACGACGGAATGGCAGTAGCCATAGCACCCGAGAAGATCACCCTCGACCAATTGAAATGGGTGATCGGAAAGGCCTGGTCTGCATCGGATAGCGATGGAAACAGCCTGATCAACGTATCGGTAGGCCTAAAGAGCAACGAATGGGTGAAGATCCTTGAACAACAGGACGCCCGAATGAAGGCTTTGGAATCTAAATTGGATGCCATGGAACGCCTGGAGAAGCGACTCCAAAAGATAGAATCCAAGGTGGATGCCATTGACATGAACTGATCGAACTTTTTAAACCTCATTGATAGCCATCGGAACCGTTGATCCGATGGCTTTTTTTATGGGTTGAACTACTCCCGGCGGTCTATGGACGTATCAATCATTTCAATAGTACATCTTTTACTATACCAAGACTATGCAGTATATTTGCACTTTAGAATACATCTAAATAAACATGCAGTTAAAGAAACAAGATATTCTCAAGGCGCTGGAGACCATTTCGCTGGCAGGAGAGGGGAAGAACATGGTGGAAAGTGGTGCCTTGCAAAACGTGATCACTTTTGCCGATGAGGTGATCGTAGACCTGAAGATGTCGACTCCCGCCTTACATATTAAGAAACGAGCCGAGGCGGACATTGTTAAGGTGATCCAGGAGAAGGTATATAAAGACGCGCAGGTGAAGGTAAATATCAAGGTGGAAGCACCTCCCAAGCCGGCCAATCCAAACCTTATTAAAGGGAAGGCCATACCGGGAATCCAGAACATCATCGCCGTCGCCTCCGGAAAGGGAGGAGTGGGCAAATCTACGGTAACAGCCAACCTGGCGGTTACTTTGGCCAAAATGGGCTTTAAGGTAGGTGTTTTGGATGCGGATATTTACGGTCCTTCCATCCCGATCATGTTCGACGTGGCGCAGGAGCGACCGTTGTCTATCGATGTGAACGGCAAGAGCAAGATGAAACCGGTTGAGAACTATGGAGTGAAAGTCCTTTCCATCGGGTTCTTTACCAAGCCCAACCAAGCCGTGATCTGGAGAGGTCCGATGGCTTCCAAGGCTTTGAACCAGTTGATCTTTGATGCTGCCTGGGGCGGCCTGGATTTTATGTTGATCGATTTGCCTCCCGGCACAGGAGATATACATTTGAGCATCATGCAGGCCCTGCCCATCACCGGAGCAGTGGTCGTAAGCACTCCACAGACGGTGGCATTGGCCGATGCACGAAAAGGAGTTGCTATGTTCCGTCAGGAAAACATTGACGTACCTGTTCTTGGTATCGTTGAGAATATGGCGTATTTCAGTCCGGAGGAGCTACCTGATCATAAGTATTATATCTTCGGAAGAGAGGGTGCCAGAAACCTGTCTGATGATCTCGAGGTGCCATTTTTGGGCGAAATTCCATTGGTGCAAAGCATTCGTGAGGCAGGAGATGTAGGACGTCCGGCGGCCTTGCAGATCTCGACTACGAGTGAAGAAGCCTTCGAGTCAGTGACCAAGAAGGTGGTAGAAGAAACCGTTCGCAGAAACGAGGACCTTCCTCCCACAGAAGCAATAAAAATAACAACAATGGCAGGTTGCAGTGCCGTAAAAAAGTAATATGAACCAGGAAGAACTTAGGACAAAAGTTGAGGCCGCTCTGGAGGAAATAAGACCATTTCTTCAAAGCGATGGCGGAGATATTTCGCTGCTCTCCATAGAGGACGACAAGATCGCACGAGTACAATTATTGGGTGCTTGTGTGGGCTGTAGCGTGAACCAGATGACCCTGAAGAGTGGTGTGGAGATGACCATCAAGAAGCACGCCCCCCAGATCGAACAGGTGATCAATGTAGAAGTATGACGACCGTCATTGGTACATGCATGGGCAAGCGCTATGTTTGCCGCTTAAAACCCAATTCTCTTTCATGATATCTACAGATATTCTTATCATTGGTGCCGGACCCACGGGTCTGTTTACCGTTTTTGAGGCCGGCCTGCTCAAGTTGAAATGTCACCTTATCGATGCACTTCCGCAACCTGGAGGACAATGTGCCGAGATCTATCCTAAAAAACCCATTTACGACATCCCTGCCTATCCCGAAATATTGGCGGGCGACCTGGTAGACCGTTTGATGGAACAGATCAAGCCCTTCCAACCGGGTTTTACCCTTGGAGAACGGGCAGAAACCATCGACGAGCAGGAAGATGGGACTTTTATTGTTACTACCAATAAAGGTACGCAGCACCAGGCTCCCGTGGTTGCGATCGCAGGTGGATTGGGGAGTTTCGAACCCAGAAAACCTCCGATCGATGGCATTGCCAACTTCGAAGATCGAGGTGTGGCCTATATGATTCGTGATCCTGAGAAGTACCGTGACACCGATGTGGTGATCGCCGGTGGAGGAGATAGCGCCCTGGATTGGAGCATCTTCCTGGCCGATGTGGCAAAAAGTGTGACCCTGGTGCATCGTAGAACTGAGTTTCGCGGAGCGCTGGACAGCGTGGAAAAAGTACAGGAGTTGAAGAACCTGGGTAAGATAGAACTCATCACCCCGGCAGAGGTAACCGGTATTTTGGGTGCCGATCATGTGGAAGGGGTTGCTATTTCTACTTCGGAAGGAGTTTTGGAGCGCCAATGTGATCATTTTATTCCCTTGTTTGGCCTGGCGCCCAAATTGGGACCCATTGCCGATTGGGGACTGGAGATAGAAAAGAACGCGATCAAGGTGGATAACACCCTGGACTACCAGACCAACCGCCCAGGCATCTATGCCATTGGTGATGTGAATACCTATCCCGGCAAATTGAAACTGATCCTCTGTGGTTTTCATGAAGCCACGCTGATGTGCCAGAGTGCCTACCAGCGAATCCACCCTAACAAGCGATATGTAATGAAGTACACCACCGTAGGCGGTGTGGAAGGCTTTGACGGAACCAAAAAAGAAGCACCTAAGGCCGTAGTGAAGGCCATAAAATAAACAATTCCCAATATCGCGTGAGGGATAGAGGCGACTACCCCGACGGTATAATAAAATTATACCGGTGTGTAGTGCCGAAAGCCCGACCCTTCGAAGCGCTAGCGTAGGAGGGGCACGCCCAAGAACAGATGGAAAACGACATAACCATACACATTACAGACCGCGATGGGGTGACCCATGAGGTGATCGCGCCAACCGATATGAACATGAATCTCATGGAGGTGGTTCGGTCATATGAGCTGGCGCCCGAGGGGACCATTGGAGTGTGTGGGGGGATGGCGATGTGCGCTTCCTGCCAGTGTTATGTAGAAAGTGACCACGAATTGCCGGAACAGAACGACGACGAATTGGCGATGTTGGCGGAGGCCTTCCATGTTAAGGAGAACAGCAGGCTGGGCTGCCAGTTGCACATTAGGCCGGAAATGGAAGGGTTGGTGGTCGCCCTGGCACCGGAGGAATAAAAGATCCTAGGATTGGTAATCGGCCAATCGCTGCGGTCCTTCCAATAATTTTCGTACCACTCGAAGTGTCCCATCCTCATTGGTTTGAATATTCCACTTGATAAGCGCGATGGTTCCATTCTCAATTTCAAGTCCTGTGATACTTCGTGGGTGCACGCAACTTCCATCGTTAAACAGCGGAATCTCATGAGGCTCCGGAAATCGTGGTCGATGGGTATGTCCTGTGATGGTGAGCAAGTTATTGTTTTCCACGATCCATCGTTTACAGCGTTTTTCCACTTTAATGAGTTCGCGGTAGTTCTTTGCGGGACTGGTAGGGTCGCTTATCCCGAAAACCTGAAGTTGCCGCCAAAGGGCTCGTACCATGAATCGGTTGAAGCGCCACCCCCGATAATTCATCCAATCGGCCTGATGCCCGTGCAACATGAAGATCTCTTGTCCGCTGGTCTCGTGTTTTAGGACGAGTCCCTCGGTAAAGGTAATGCCGGGAAACAACGGATCGTCCTTGCCCGTTACTTTATTAAAGTACGAATACAAGTGCTTCTCTACATAGCTTTGCTTTCGGTACACCATGTCATGATTACCCAGCAGCCGGTAGAGTCGATCTTCTTCAAAGAACTGCCGCATGAGCATATAGACGTTCTTGTGAGCTTCGAGTAAGGATTTAAATTCCAGGTTTTCCCACAATTCGTCTCCATCGCCCAATTCACAATAGGTATAGCCTTCGTCGTAATAATGCTTGAGCGCGTGAAAGTAGATGTTGCGGTTGTTGGCAAAATCGTCTGCGAAACTGTTGTCGCCTCGATGACAATCGCTAAAGATCACGAACTTCGAACTATCGTTGAATGAGACCCTGGGGGCGGTTTGATAGGCTCTGGTAATTCGCTTTCGTGACGACATTCAAATTCTTTTTTTAAAGATACAACTTGCCCTGTCTTACACAAATCGATTCCAAAAAAAAGCGCTTCCCGGTTTTCATCGAGAAGCGCTTTAAGAGCTATTATTGGTTTTTTATTTGAAGGCGTTCAGGCCAGTTACGTCCAGTCCTGTGATGAGCAGGTGGATATCGTGGGTACCTTCATAGGTGATCACACTTTCGAGGTTCATCATGTGTCGCATGATGGGGTATTCCCCTGTGATTCCCATTCCGCCCAACATCTGTCTGGCTTCCCGGGCGATCTTGATCGCCATATCTACATTGTTTCGCTTGGCCATGGAGATCTGTGCCGAGGTGGCCCGATCTTCGTTCTTCAATTGCCCGAGACGGAATGCCAATAGTTGGGCCTTGGTGATCTCTGTGATCATTTCGGCCAGTTTCTTTTGCTGCAATTGGAATCCGCCGATGGGCTTGCCAAATTGAATACGTTCTTTGGAATATCGCAGCGCCGTGTCGTAGCAATCCATGGCAGCACCGATCGCTCCCCATGCAATGCCATATCGCGCTGAGTCCAGGCATCCCAGCGGGGCCCCCAACCCGGATTTGTTGGGCAACAGGTTTTCCTTGGGCACTTTGACGTCCTGGAAGATCAATTCTCCGGTGGCAGAGGCTCGTAACGACCATTTGTTGTGTGTTTCGGGGGTGCTGAAACCTTCCATCCCGCGCTCTACAATAAGCCCGTGGATGCGTCCCTCCTCATTCTTGGCCCACACCACGGCCACTTGGCAGAACGGGGAGTTGGAGATCCATAATTTTGCACCATTCAACAGG